>DASTVY010000061.1:0-2860 GCA_035758865.1 Sphingomicrobium sp.
ACCTTGCCGAACATGAAGGCAGCCGAGGAATATGCTGCAACCTTCGCCCGGGAGCTCATGGAGACCAAGCCAACCCTCATGGGCGAGGGGTGGAAATCGTGGTCGGTCCAGATCTGCAACGGAAAGTTCGAGCGGATACTCAAGATCTCGTTTTCCGAGATCAAGGGCCTGGGCAGCAGCCCCAGCGATGATGCGTCCCAGCCGGTCTAGAATGCGCGGCCGCTGAGCGCGCGGCTGTGCGACCGAACGGGAGATGTCACTGCGGCCCGCCCTCGACGCATTTCGCTCCCTCGCCTTTTGACCTTATAAAGGACCGCAACGTCGCAAGGCAGGACGCGGGCTCTCAGGGTCCGGTTGCACGCGATGCGGAGAGCGCCAGGCGCCAGAACGACACCCGGCGGCAGAATGCCAACTGTTCGAGGAGCGTGCTCCATGCACAGGCGCATAGTGTCGGCTGGGGGCGAAGGCACAAGTTGCGACATGACGGCAAGTTCGGCGAGTGCAGTGCCGGGTGCGGCGTTTGGCCGGCACACGGACCGGATCCGGCGCCAGCTGGCCTTCGGCATGCTTGCGCTGCTGCTGGCACTACCGAGCCACGGTCACGCGCGGGATCGGCTGTCCGGCGATGTGCAGCGCGTAAAGATGATCGGGTTCACGGTCGCCGATGTCGGGCGCCAGGCGGACTTCTTCACGAAGGTCCTGCAGTTCGAGAAGATTTCGGATTTTCGTGTCGTGGGCGGCGAATACGACAAGATGCAAGGCGTGTTCAATGCCAATATGCGGATCATCCATTTGAAACTGGGCGAGCAGATCGTCGAACTTACCCAGTACATCTCACCCCCCACGGGACGCCCGATTCCGGTCCCCTCCTACAGCAACGACGCCTGGTTTCAGCACATGGCCATCGTCGTCGACGACATGGACGCCGCCTACAAGGTCCTGCAGGACAACAATGTCCGACAGGTTTCAGCGCACCCGATCACGATTCCGCAGTCCAATCCCGGGGCTGCGGGAATCAAGGCGATCAAGTTCCGCGACCCCGAAGGTCATGATCTCGAGCTGATTTACTTTCCGCGCGGCAAGGGCGACGCATCATGGCAGACGCCGACCAACCGCCTGTTTCGCGGCATCGACCACACCGCGATGACCGTGGACAGTACCGAGAAGGGCGTGGCCTTCTACCGCGACCTGCTCGGATTCGAGGTCGGCGGAGTCACCCTCAATAGCGGACCGACCCAGGAAGTGCTGGACGGCTTGTTCAACGACACCTGCCTGGTGACGGCCATGATGCCGGCTTCGGCGCCGCCCCACGTCGAGTTCCTGGAGTATAAGACACCGCCCGGCGGCCGGCCGATGCCCCGCGGCACGAGGGCGAATGATCTCTGGCACTGGCAGACGACGCTGGTCACGACGGACATCCGGGCGGTCGCCGACCTGTTACGCAAGACGGGTGCTCAATTCATCACTCCCGACGTGGTGGCCGTTCCGCAAGAGGCGCAGGCGCAACTCGGCTTCAAGAAGGCAGTGATGGTCCGTGATCCCAACGGTCACGCTCTACGACTGATCGAAGAATAGGAACGACCCCGCCCTAGGCCTCCCCGCGGTTTCACTTCGAAGTCAATTTCCCTGCAACGGAACGAGCCATGACCCAGGACCAATTTCTTGCTTTCATCGCCCGGCTTTGTCTGGTCGTCATCTTTCCGTTCAGCGCCCTCAATAAGATCTTCGACTACCAAGCGGCGATGGCCCAGGCGGCGCATGGCTGGATTCCACTGCCGCCCTCGCTCGCGGCGCTGTTGCTGGTGCTCGGCGGCCTGCTTGAAGTCTTCGGCCCGATCTGCATCCTGACCGGCTTCTACCGCCGCCAGGCGGCGCTGCTGTTCATATTTTACGTGATCGCCACCGCGGTTCTGTTCCACAATTTCTGGAGCTTCCCGTTCAATGGGGATGATTGGAATCAGAATTTCTGGCCCTTCCTCAAGAATTTCGGTTTGGCCGGAGGTTTTCTCTACATCGCCGCCGACGCCAAGATGCAGCCGTTGCGCGGCGCCTTCTCATTGAGCCCGCGATAAGCCCGATCGTTTTTCCGGAGGCGGGTCCGATGCAGGGCTCCAACGCGAACGAAGCCGGCTCCGGGCCAACGACGACGGTGGCGCTCGCCGGCGCCGATTCGCGTAGAGCGGGGTCAGGCTGGGCTCCGTGCCCGATCCGGTTCACGCGCGCCATCTGCGGTGACCTCGCGCAGGCGGAGCGGCGCGAATGGTGGATCGCCAATGGCCTCGGCGGCTATGCCGGCGGGACCATCGCCGGTAGCTTGACGCGACGCTATCACGGGCTGCTGATCGCGCCGGTGGGATCGCCGCTGGGGCGTCGGCTGATCCTTGCGAAAGCCGATGCGACCGTCACCGCTGGCGCCCGGTCCTGGCCGCTGTTCACCAATCGCTGGGCGAGCGGCGCCATCGCGCCGGCGGGCCATGTCCGCATCGCCAGCTTTCATCTCGATTATTCCGTGCCGGTATGGACGTATGAGATCGGCGACCGGCAGATCGAGGCGCGCATCTGGATGGAGCCTGGCGGCAACACCACCTATGCCGCCTGGCGACTGCGGCCGGAGCCGGGTTCCGACGCGGACGCCCTGTCGTTACGGCTGACGTTGCTGGCCAACGATCGCGACCATCACGGCACGACGTCGGTCGGCAACTTTGCGCCGGACATTCGCACGGCAGGAGAAAGTCTTGTGCTCACCGATGCCGGACTTTTTTCCCTGACCATTCGTGCGCCCGGCGGCCACATCGTAGCCAAGCGCGATTGGTATCGCGACTTTGCTCTGCCGATGGAGGCCGAACGCGGCCTCAACGCG
>DASTVY010000133.1:0-7556 GCA_035758865.1 Sphingomicrobium sp.
CGATTGAGCATGCTGCGATCGTAGAGCGGGAACTCGCCCTTCTCGCCCGCTAGCCGCGCGGAAGCACGATAAGCCTCGCGCTTGATGATGCCGATCCAGTGGCGGGTCAGGGCAACCGCCTCGCTGCTGCCGTAGGCGGCGCCGCAGAAGAGCAGCGCGTCGGCCAGGCCGGTTACCCCCAGCCCGATTCGGCGCTTCGCTTTGGCCTCGTCTTCCTGCTCCGGCAGCGGATAGCGCGATATGTCGATGACATTGTCGAGCAGCCGGACCGCGGTTTGGGTGAGGTCGGCGAGCCGGGCTTCATCCAGCCTGCCGCCTTCGAACGGATTCTCGATCAGTCGGGCCATGTTGATCGAACCGAGCAGACATGCGCCGTATGGCGGCAGCATCTGCTCTCCGCATGGGTTGCTCGCGCTGATCGTCTCGCAGTGAGATAGATTATTCTGGCTGTTGACGCGGTCGACGAAGATCACGCCAGGCTCCGCCACGTCAAAGGTCGCGCGCATCAGGCGCTCCCACAGCGCGCGGGCGCGAACCGTTCGGACGGTCTCGCCCTCGAAGACGAGTGGCCAATCCCCGTCGCTGCCGAGCGCCGCCATGAATGCGTCGGTGACCAGCACAGACAGATTGAAGTTGCGGAATCGGGCCGGGTCGCGCTTCGCGTCGATGAACGCCTCGATATCGGGATGGTCGATCCGAAGGCAGCCCATCATCGCTCCGCGCCGCTGGCCGGCTGAATGGACTGTACGGCACATCGAGTCCCAGCAGTCCATGAAGGTCAGCGGTCCGGACGCGTCGGCCGCGACTCCGCGCACGGGACTTCCTGCCGGCCGTATCGTGGAGAAGTCCATTCCCACACCGCCGCCCTGCTGCATGGTCAGCGCCGCTTGCTTCAGATGTTCGAAAATGCCTTGGAGACTGTCGGGAATGGTCCCCATGACGAAGCAGTTGAACAAGGTGACGCTGCGGCCTGTACCGGCTCCTGCAAGAACGCGTCCGGCCGGGATGAAGCGCATGTCGGCGATGGCGTCGCGAAACCGTTTCTCCCAACGCAACCGCTGTTCCGGCGCTTCGGCCACGGTCACCGCCCTCGCTACGCGCTCGGCCGTTTCAGTGAAGGAGCGATCGCCTGCTCCATCGCCTGTTGTGAAGCGGTACTTCGCCGTCCAGATTTCTTCCGCCAACGCTACGTCGAACGCCATGTCCCCCTCCACTATGTTGTGGCAGGGAGCATGGCAGGCCCTAGATGATGCGTTTTGATCTAGCGCAAATTGTGGAATTCAGAGCTTTCCATCGATACGGCGACTCCACAGAATCGGGCCGTAAGCGACAAGAAAAAGGACAAACGCGCCGATCCAGGCCCCGCCCGCGACTTCCATGCCCATGCGGTACTCGAGCAAGCCCAGCGGCGCCGCGACCCGAAGCAAGGCCCCGACGGTGACGAGCACATAGGCGGCCTGGGTCACCGGGCTTGCCTGAAGCTCGCGGCCCGTGTGGCCGAGCGTTGCGCGGCTCATCACGGCGAGGATCATCGTTGCCATTGCGCCTGCGGTCAGCGCATGCACGGCCGCCGATCTCGGCAGGTCTGCACCGAGATCAACCGCTGCCAGCAAACCCAGCCCGACTGGTACCCATAAGTAACCAACATGCAGGATGAGGACGAGCGGGTCCGGGAATGTCCTCCAGCCCTTCCACCGTATGAGGCGGAACGCCTGCCCCACGGCGGCGGCGGCGAACAATGTGCCGGTGAGCCATCCCTGAGGCGCGCTGATCCACGCGACAAATGCGATCGCCGTGATTGCAATCACGGCAATGTCCAATCGCCCGGGCTGCGTGGGCAGGCCCGTGCGGATCCCCTGCTTGGAAAGCCAGTTGCGGGTGAAAGATGGAACGATGCGGCCACCGATCAGCGAAATGAGGATGACGACAAGCGCCACGCCGCATTTCCAGGCGAGATCAGGATCGGGGGAAAAGCCAGCCGTTCCGGCGTGATCGAGCGCATTTACGATGCCGAACAGGAAAATCAGCCCGACGACCGGGAGGTTGCGATTGTTGGCTTCCATCACCTCACGCGCAGCGAGGACCGCCAGGACGAGGAAGAATCCCACGTCCAGAACGGCGGCCGTCAGCGATCCGACAACCGCCGAGAACAACACCGCAAGCCGGGCGACCATCCACAGCCCGAACAGCGCCGCCAGCGGTGAACCTGCTATCGGCAGGCGGCCGGTCCAGTTCGGAACAGCGGTCAACAGGAAGCCGGCGATGACAGCACCGACGAAGCCGAACAGCATCTCGTGCCGGTGCCAGGCGAGCGCATCGAACGCCGACGGCAGCTGAGCTGCACCCGCAAGCGCGAGAAGCCAGAGCACGAGGGCGACGATTGCCCATACGGCGCCGCCGAAGAAGAAGGGCCTGAAGCCGCCGCGCAGGAAGGGCGGTGATGCCGCCATCCGTGCGTAGCGAAGTGCCAGCATTTGCTCACCGCGGGTCAATCGAATCTCCGTTTGCATGGGCACGTTCTGCCGCGGCAGCTGCCAGCCGCCTTGACCTGCATCAATCGGGATGACCCGCGCCCCCTCAACGGACGCCATGCCCGCCTGATCGACTCCGAAGCACGCGTGCTGCCGATCCTATTTTGATCTGGATCAAAATCCTTCGGCGCAACGGCAGTTAGCTCCAATGCACAGACAAGGAGTTCCAGTTCATGACTCGTCGGATCGACCATGCAAAACTGCTCGCCCGAGACGAAATCATTTCCAGCCCTCATCAACGGGCGTGCGACGATCAAAGCTTCGAGCTCCCCCCAGGCGTGTTCCGCGCGATGGCCGCATTGTTCTTCGGCTTTCTCGCGGTTCTGACCGTCGGCCTTGCCGAACCCCAACTGATCGTTCCGATGGGCGTCAATTTCGTTTTCCTCACCGCCTTCTTCGCCGTTCCGGCCGCTCTCATTGGGGCCTCCCGCAATGGCCCACGCTCGTTGCGCTGGTCGGAGTTCATGCAGAAGGGCATCGAGACCGCGACGGGGCACAATTCCGGAAAAGAAGCCACCGTGCTGGTCCTGGTCCTGCCAGCGCTCATTTTTCTCTGGGCGGTCGCGATCGCGATCATAGTCGCCTTTGTGTAGTCGCCCGGGATGATCCTGACGGACGGAAGTCCGAACAGGCCCATGAAGCTGAGCCGGCACTCAGAATATGCCCTGCTGACGTTGACCTACCTTGCGGCGCGGCCCGGGCGACTGGCACCAATCGGTCAGATCGCCCGTTCTTTGGGAGTCTCGCACAACCATCTCATGAAGATCGTGCCCGACCTGCGAAAAGCGGGTTTCGTTCAGGTCGTTCGAGGACGCAGCGGCGGCGTACGGCTTGCTCGCGAAGCCGTCGACCTCCGTTTGGCGGAGGTGATCCGCCACACCGAGCGAGCGCTGTTTGTGCCGCCAATCGCGAGTTATGATCTCGCTTCCCCGATCTCCGCTGCCTGGCAATCCGCAACCGCAGAGTTCATGAGTTCGCTTGAAAGACGCACCCTCGCAGATCTCGTAAATTCAGAGACAGGCGGTTCTTCGAAGTGATCTGAATCATCCCTTGGCCCTACGCTCCGCGCCATAGGAGAGAGGAGAGATCCGGTTCCACCACACCCTACCCACGACCCATCGGATCGTCTCGGAAGGCCGCTCGTTGGGCGACTTCACGGAAAGGGCTCTGGCAGAGCGTCCCCTGCTCGGCTGGGGCCCTTACCGTCTCCCCGGCCGCGCAGGAGCGGAGTTGACCTGACGCCCTCTTCAGCAGAAATCGCGCAGCGACAAACCCTATCGATCCAGGAACGGAAAAGTGAAGGTTCGGTTCTACGGGAAATTGGCGGACCTGTTCGGCAGCGAACGTGAAGTTGCGCTCGACATGCCGTGCACAGTGGCCGACCTGCGCCGGCAGCTGGCGACAGATCATCCGCACGCCGCCGAGTCGCTCGCGAACAAGCGGGTGAAAGCCTGCATAGGCGACGAGATCGTCCAGGACAGCGACGTCATTCCCGAAGACGGAGTACTCGAACTCCTGGCGCCCGTTTCCGGCGGCTGATGACTGTCAGCGCGCGTTTAGAGGAGCAGGCGTTCGAGCCGACCGCCGAGCTTGCCGAGCTGACGCGTTGTGCGGGCGACGACGGCGCGGTGGTGAGCTTCGTCGGGATCGCGAGGAGCACCAACAAGGCAGGCGGTAGAATTAACGAGCTCGTGCTCGAACATCATCCTCGTCTGACGGCGAGATCGCTGAACGAAATAGCATCCGACGCTGCCTCGAGCTTCGGGGTCAGTCATATCCGCGTGGTTCACAGATGCGGCAGCATCGCGCCGGGCCAGCCGGTCGTCTTCGCGGGCGCTGCCGCGCTGCACCGCCGGGCTGCGTTTGAAGCTGCTGACTACCTCATGGACCGGCTCAAGACGGAAGCTGTCTTTTGGAAGCGCGAGGAAAGCGAGGGCGGTTCCCACTGGATCGAGCCGACGGAAACCGACTACGCAGACCGCGCACGATGGGAGCGAAGTGTGAGTGGCATTGATCGTTCGCTGACATTCTACCCACTGCGGATCGCCGTATTGACCGTTTCAGACACGCGCGATGAGAAGACCGACAAGTCTGGAGCACTGATTGCCGATCGGCTCAAGGAGGCCGGGCACGAGCTCGCGGCCAAAGCGATTGTGAAAGACGACATCGAGGCCATTAGGTCGCAGGTACAGGCGTTGGTTGGCGACCCACAAGTTGACGTGATCATCTCCACCGGCGGCACGGGCTTCGCCCCGCGTGACGTTACACCGGAGGCGGTGAAACCGCTGTTCCGCCGCGAAATGGACGGTTTTTCCGTACTTTTCCATATGGCGAGCTTCAAAACGGTCGGTCTGTCGACACTGCAGTCGCGGGCGTTCGCGGGGCAGATCGAAGATACGTTCATCTTTTGCCTGCCAGGGTCGACCGGCGCCTGCCGCGACGGTTGGGACCTCGTCCTGTCGCAGGAGCTCGACAGCCGTTACCGTCCATGCTCGCTTGCCGGCCAGATCCCGCGGCTGAGGCACCTTTGCGCATGAGCGGCCTTACGCATATCGACAATCAGGGTCGCGCGCGGATGGTGGACGTGTCCGAAAAGGAAATCACTGCCCGGACGGCTACCGCCGCTGGCACGCTGGCTTGCCTGGCTGCCACCCTGGACCAGGTCCGCGCCGGCACCACGCCCAAAGGCTCTGTCATAGCGGCCGCCGAGCTCGCCGGCGTCATGGCTGCGAAACGCACGGCCGACCTCATCCCCCTTTGCCATCCCCTGCCGCTCACCCAGGCGGCCGTGATTATCAGCATCGACTATGATCTGCCGGGCTTCCGCGTGGAAGCGGAGGTCAGGACAAACGGCGTAACGGGGGTGGAGATGGAGGCGCTTACCGCGGTCTCCGTCTCCTGCCTCACCTTGTTCGACATGCTGAAGGCCGTCGACCGCACGATGGTGATTGGCGGGATCCAGGTCACATCCAAGAGCGGCGGCAAGGCCGGCGATTGGGAGCGTTCACAGCCTTGATGATCAGCTTCGACGAATGCCTGGAACGCGTCTGCGCAACAGCAAGGCCGCTCGAAACGGAAACCGTGGCGATCGGCGTGGCCGCCGGAAGAGTCCTTGCGGCACCGGTGATTGCGCGAATTCCGTCACCCCGCTGTGACGTCTCGGCGATGGACGGGTACGCCGTTCGCGAGGCAGACCTGACTTCGTTGCCCGCGCAAGTTCGAGTTGTCGGTGAGTCCTTCGCGGGCAGTGGCTGGGACGGATCGATCGGTGAGCTTCAGTGCGTTCGCATCTTCACCGGGGCGCCGGTTCCCGAGGGAGCTGACCGGGTCGTCATCCAGGAAATCGTCCGTCGTGACGGCGACACGGCCATAATTGAGGCGCATTCCGGGAAAGCCCGGCATATCCGCGGTCGCGGCGGCGACTTTGAGCAAGGGGACGAGCTTCTTGGCGTGGGCCGATTGCTCGACAAGCGAGCCATCGTAGCCGCCGCCGCCGCGGACATTGCCGAGGTTGAGGTCTTCAAGCGTCCCCGCGTCTCGATCCTAAGCACCGGCGACGAACTCGCGGAGCCTGGAAGTGCCAGTGCGCGGCCCGACGCGATCCCGGAAAGCGTCTCCTTGGGCCTTGCCGCAATGGTCGCCGAATGGGGTGGTATCGTCGTGAACCGGCAGCGGCTTCGGGATGACCTTTCGGTGATGGAGAAAGCTGCGGCGCAGGAAATCGGATCAGCGGACCTGGTGCTCGTCACTGGTGGAGCGTCCGTTGGCGAAAAGGACTTCGCCAAAATAATGTTCGAACCTGCTGGCCTCGAGCTCATCTTTTCCAAGGTCTCGATCAAGCCGGGCAAGCCGGTCTGGCTTGGGCGCGCCGGGGGAACGTTGGTGATGGGATTGCCGGGAAATCCGACCTCTGCCCTCGTTACCGCCAGGCTCCTGCTCGCGCCGCTTCTTGCAGGACTTTCCGGGCGAGAGCCCCTGCAGGCCCTCAGCTGGCGATCGGCCAGGCTGACCGCACCTCTGAAGGAGTGCGGCCCGCGCGAGACTTTCCACCGCGCCCGCTGGAGCGGCAACGAAGTTGAGATATTCGCCTTCCAGGATTCAAGCGCACAGAAGGTCCTCGCCGATGCCGACCTGCTCGTGCGCCAGCGCGCCAATTCGCCCGACATCCGGGCGGGTGAGGAGGTCAAGGTCCTGGACTTCTAGCCGCTGGAAGAGGTGATTCAGATCAATGCTCTGCTTCGGCAGGGCTGTATTTCCACACGTATGGCCCTCCTATCGGCGTTGGGCGGCGAAGGCCCCTTGCAGCTTAGCCAGCGAGCGGATCAGCTCGAACAACTGGCTGTCTTCATGAGCAGGCCCGACGGGTGGTTCCACGTCATGGAACGAGCTGCGGAATTTCGAGCCAAGGCTGTCCTTCTTCAAGCGGCCACACAGTCGTCAGTATCCGCCAGGCCATCGTCGGCGCGCATCCATGAGAAAGGAGGCGATACGTGGATCTGAATTACCTTCTCCATCGGCAGCAGGTTGAAAGGAGCAGAGCAGATCATGCCTCTTGCGACGAGGCACGCACGGCCCATGCACAACTCGCCGCGCTCTATGAGGACGCGATCGGAAAGCTGACGAACGGAAATATTTCGTTCTTGCCATCGCGCGACCGAGCGCGCGCGCGGAATTGGTCAAATGAACTTCGTCGCTCTGCTTGCGTCTACTCGGAAGCCGACGTCACACGACTCAACTCTTAAGCTGGAGCAGGCGCCTCGCCTCAAGAAGATCCTCGGCCGAGTTGATGTTCAGGAACGGGTCTAGAGGCTCGGCGGACCAGTCGACAGCACCATAACCAACCGCTTCCGCAAAGCCTTTCAATGAACGTCGTTCAGTAGCGAGATACTCGGGGACGTCGTTGAGCGCTTCTGTCGACCACAGGCCGCAAACGGGGTGCAGACGGCCACCGCTGCGAGCTAGCGCAGCGCGGCCCCTTTCGAATCCGGCCGAGAGGCGCTGAGCCAGATCGGCGGGAAGGAGCGG
>DASTVY010000303.1:0-12080 GCA_035758865.1 Sphingomicrobium sp.
CCGCTGGCCCTTCGTGTGCGTCTGGGACAACCACGAGTTCTCCAACAAGGGCTGGCAGAGCACCGAGCGCTACACCACGGCGCGCGCGGCACAGCGGCGCAAGGTGGCGGCCAACCAGGCCTGGTTCGAATTTCATCCAGCGCGCGTCCACAAGGCAAGCGGTCCGTCGCTGGCGAGCTTCGACCCGCCGACGACCACCAAGGCCCCGATCACCCGGTATGATGAGCAGGGTATCGGGCTCGAGGAGAATAATCTCACGGCGATCAACAGCCTGATCGCCTATCGGGCGATGCGCTATGGCCGGAATGTCGACCTAATCCTGACCGACCAACATAGTTTCCGGATGGAGGAGCAGACCGGCCGGCCGGAGGCGGAGAAATTCGCAATGCGCGAGTTCCTCGATTTCTATCCGCAGGAAGCGATGGAAATCCTCGACGCCGGCCGCACCTTCAACAACGGGAATCCGCCTGAGATCATCCGGATGGACGGCATCGAGGTTCCCAATTTCCGGAAGGACGGCGCGCCTTACACGATCCTGGGTAAGACACAGAAGGAATGGTTCCTGAAGCGCCTGAGGAGCTCGAGCGCGACCTGGAAAATCTGGGGCTGCTCGCTTGGTACGCTTGACTGGCGCGCCGACCCACAGAACCTGCCTGATGGAATCACAAAGAAATGGCCGAGCCGCGGCTATGCCGGCTTCGGCGGTGGCGATTTCGGTTCGGCCTATGCCGAGCGGGGAGAGATTTACGACATCGTCGAAAAGGACGGCATTACCGGCCTGGTAACCGTCGCCGGCGACCGGCACAGCTTCTGGGCGGGCTATTCCGCAAAGATGCTGCCGCCCCACTCCTTCAATCCGGTGGGCATCGCGTTCGTCACCGGTTCGCTTTCATCGCCGGGTCTGGTCGAAGCCGTCGAGCATGCCATTCCGAAGGATCACCCGCTGCGGCCGCTCTATCTGGTCGACCGGCCGGATGGCGGAAAGCCGGATGCGACCATCAACATGACAATGCACCATGGCGTCCGCTCCTCGCTGGAATATGCGCGGTCGCGCGATATCGAGAAGGCGCGGGCACTGTCGAACCGCGAACTTTCGCCCCACCTCAAATTTATTGACATGGGCGGCCACGGCTATTCGACCGTGCGGGTAACGAGCCGCGACGTAACGACGGAATTTGTCTGCATCCCGCGCCCCATCAGTCGCAACATGGCGGAGGACGGCGGCCCGCTCCTTTATCGGGTCGTCCATCGGGCAGCTCTATGGAATAAGGGCAAGCGGCCGCAGCTGGAACAGCGGATCGTCGAAGGAAATCCCTTCATGTCGATCTAGATGAAGACTGCCTCTCGGTAGAGAAAGGCCACGCGACCAAGAGCTGTCTAAATGGTTTGATCGCGTGACCTTCTCCCCTCCCCGCTCGGGACGCCAGGGAGGTTCGGGATGGGTCAAAGTTATCGGGTTATTGCCGGTCCGCGGCTTTCACAAATTAAAGGCATTCGATGCTTTCGCATGCGGAAACGCGCGGCACCCATGGGGCACCGCGCGTTCACTAACTCAACTTTGACTAGCGCAGGCGGGCGCTAACCGTAATCGTCCCTGCGGCGATCGTCGGCTGGCCGACCGAGGCCAGATGGTCGGCCTTCGCCAATGCCCGATCAATCTGCGGGCGAGCATCGCCCCAAGCTAGCGACGCACAGGTCCGATAGTCGCTGGCAATCCCCGCGGAATCGAAATTGCAGACGTTGCGGACCGCGCTTCCGACCCGCCCGTACAATGTCTTGCGGTCCGCAGAAGCGCCAAGGTTCAGGTCGCCATAGGGCACGCGTTCGATATTCAAATTCGGCTGGGCATAGACGACGACCGGCCGATCCTGGGCTGCCTGCGCAGTGGCGGCAGTAACCAATAGAGATGCCGCGACCCCTGACAGAACGGCTGCGGTAATCCGCGCAACACGGCTAAGCATCTCAAGTCTCCCTTTTCATCTTCAGTCGCGAAGAGGTGACCGGGAGATGCCTTTAATATTGTATATTTGCACGCCGGCTTCGACCGGATGTCGGTTCCATTTCGGCGAGAGCATTTCGTCGCGGTTAAACGTCGATCCGTATCGACCAATGGCCGAACGGAGACATCTGGCGTTCATATTTCAAATGGCCAGGTCACAGTTTAGGGCACCGTGCGGGGCACGGCGCCCTGCTTCGTCCTTTAAAACCAATCTAGTCGACGTTAGCGTTCGTCGGCCTGTTAGCGCGCGATGCTTCCCTGCGCGGACTTGGCGAAACTCATTTGACACAACGATCACGGGTTAACGGCGAATCTGTGCCCGCTGATAGTGCTGGATGAAGGCTCGATACATCTGAGGCATGGCGCCGGTCCATGCCTTGGAAGAGCATGTCCGATAATCCGTTCCGGGACCTCTCACCTGGTCGAAGTCGCACACGTTCCGCACCGCGTCGCCAACCCTGCTGTAAAGGGCGTCGCGATGAGATTCGATATTCAGGTTCAGGTCGCGATAGTTCACGAGCATCATTTTCGTGCCTGGGGCCACGCCGCGAACGACGATTTGCCCCTCCTCCTGGGCTACGGCAATGGACGCACCGCCGCCAGCAGACGCCACTAACGCGAACGCAACTATTGCACCTCTTGTTAGGGGTGAGCGGGCAAACATGTCGGTTCTCCCTTCTCCGCCTTGCAAACGGAAAAAGGGGCCGGATGTTCCTGTTTTGCGCGGTTTAGCGCGCCGCCACCACCGTGCCGGTACAACTCCCAAACCCGATCGTTACGGCCCCGTCCGCCTCGCAGCGGGCAGCCAAAGCGAGCTCGTCGCCGTCTTCCAGGAAGCTTCGAGTTTCGCCGGTCGGAAGCTGGATCGGGGCCTTTCCGCCCCTGCTGATTTCGAGCAACGACCCGAGGCCGGTTTCTTCGACGGTCGACAGCGTACCGGTGCCGATCAGGTCACCGGGCTGAAGGTTGCAGCCATTGGACGCATGGTGGGTGACGATCTGCGCGGCGGACCAGTACATGGCGGCGGCGGCCTCGCCTTTGCTAAGACGATGAGGCGGCATGCCCGCGTCGCGCATCGCGGTGGTCAGGAGGGTCACCTCTAGGCCGATGCCAAGCCCGCCGCCCTGCTGGTCGGCCCCGTCCCACAGATAGGGCAAGGGCGCCGGATCGCCTTTGGGACGCGGCGGCATCGGCCGGCGGAACGGGGCAAGCGCCTGCGGAGAGATTACCCAGGGCGAGATGCTGGTCAGGAAATTCTTGGCGAGAAACGGGCCGAGCGGCTGATACTCCCACGCCTGCAGGTCGCGAGCGGACCAATCGTTGAGCAGGCAGTATCCAGCGATGTGACTGCCGGCCTCGCCGATCGAAATCGGGACACCGAGCTCATTGCCCGGGCCGATGAAGATGCCGAGCTCCAGCTCATAATCGAGCCGGCGGCTTGGCCCATATTCGGGGTGTTCGGCGTCGGGCGGCTTTCGCTGGCCCTTCGGACGGATCACCGGATGACCCGAGACGCGTACGGAACTTGCCCGGCCGTGATAGCCGATCGGCACATATTTATAATTGGGCAGCAGCGGATTGTCGGGACGGAACTGTTTCCCGACATTGGTCGCATGATGGATGCCGACGTAAAAGTCGGTGTAATCGCCGATCGTGCAGGGAAGGTGCATGGTTACCTTTTCCCGCCCGAAAAGGTGCGGCTCAACCGCTGCGCGATAGCTATGCTCGGACAACAGCTCCGAGAGCCGGCCGCGGAGGTTCGCGCCGTCTTGCTGCCCATGCGCAAACCAGGCGTTCAGGCAGCCAAGGCTGAGCGCCAGAGTCCAGTGGCTATCGAGCAGGTCCGTCTTCGCCAACGCATGCAGGTCGAGCACGGAATCGCCGATCGCGACACCAATTCGGGGGCCCCTTGATCCGACCGAGAAGACGCCGAGCGGCAGGTTCTGGATCGGGAAATCGGGATGCCCGATGGCGCTCGTGACCCAGCTCATCCGCCTCGGATCATGCGTTTCGTCAATCGCAACGGTCATTTGGGCAGCTGCGCCTTCGGAAAATCGGCCCAGGCGAGGTCGTAATCAGGCTGGGCGCGGTCGAGGGCATATTGGGTCGGCCGATAGGGCCAGCAGCTTTCGACCATGAAGGCCATGGTTCCCTCGATCTTCACCGGCTTGAGCTCGGCTTCGCTCGCGCCCTTCCAGCTTTCGACGTCCGGACCATGGCCGCTCATCAAATTATGGAGGCTGAGACCCCCCGGCCGGAATCCCTCGGCTTTGGCGTCATATTCACCATGAATGAGGCCCATCGCTTCGCTCATTACGTTTCGGTGGAACCATGGCGGCCGGAACGTATCTTCGCCAACCATCCAGCGCGGAGGGAAGATGACGAAGTCGGCATTGGCCCGTCCCGGCGTTTCGCTGGGGCTGGTAAGCACCGTGAATATCGACGGGTCGGGATGGTCGAAACTGATGGTCCCGATCGTGTTGAAGCGCTTGAGTTCGTAGCGGCAGGGAGCGAGATTGCCGTGCCAGGCGACCACATCGAGCGGGCTGTGATCGAGCGTCGTCGACCATAATGCGCCCTGGTATTTCTGAACCACCTCGCACGCGCCGTCGACGTCCTCATAGGCGGCTACCGGTGTTTCGAAGTCGCGGGCATTGGCGAGACCGTTGGAGCCGATCGGACCAAGCTCCGGAAGGCGGAAGGTGGCGCCCTGGTTTTCTGCAACATAGCCGCGGCAATCACCATCGACTTCCACCCGGAAGCGTACCCCGCGCGGGATGAGGGCGATCCAGCCTGGATTAACCTCCAGCCGCCCCATTTCGGTGAAGATTCGGAGCGTGCCGGCCTGCGGGATGATCAGCAGCTCTCCGTCTGCGTCGACGAATACGCGGCCGGTCATCGATCGGGTCGCCCGATAAAGATGCACGGCCACGCCGGAGAGGTCCGAAGGATCCCGGTTTACGAGCATCGTCACCAACCCATCGACGAAATCGGCATCGCTCGGCAGATCGGTGGGCGCGTCCCAGCGCAGCCGATTGGGCGCTACCGGCCCTTCAGCGGCGCCGGCAACCAGCGTGGATGGACCGTTGTAGGGCCGGAAAGGTCGATGATCGGCGGTGGGCCGCATCCTGTATAGCCAGCTGCGGCGGTTCTCGTGCCGCGGTGCTGTGAAGGCGCTGCCCGACAATTGTTCGGCATAGAGACCGAATGCCGGTCGCTGCGGGCTATTGCGGCCCTTCGGCAAGGCGCCGGGCACGGCCTCTGTTTCGAAATGACCGCCGAACCCGGTCAGGTAACGGATCTCGTTCGTAGCGTTGGCCACAGGCACGCAAACCCCCTCAACTTCACGGTGAAGCGAGGGGGTCGTTACGCGTCTCTTCAGAATCAAGCAATTAGTTGACGTTCACCTCGACCTTGTCGGGAATGTTGATGTCGGTATCGCTGCCGAAGCCAAGCTGGTCGCGGAACAGGAACAGCAGGACCAGGACGACAATCACCAGGAGCACGACTGCAAGCACGCCGCCGCTTCCTCCTCCGCCGTCCGTCTCGACGATCGTTACGCGATCATCGGTGTCACGTTCATCAGCCATGGTTCACTCCCTGAAAAAAATACCCTTTTGTTGGCGAAACGAACGAAGCTTGCCGCCGCCGGTTCCAACCGGAACCAGCCTGACGCCGGATCGCTATGGGGCGATCATGTCACGCTCCATCTTCATTCGATGCTGCATTTTGCTCATGTCGGTCGCCGTCGTCGGCTGCCGGGAATCGCGAGTGCCGATCGCTTCTGGAGATGATCCAAATCCAATCGCCGCGGAGCCGTCGGCACCCCAGGCACCGGGACAATCAGGCCGGCTACATGCGAAAGAAGAGGCCTCGATCTCTGTAGTCGATCCGAAAAGCGCGGTGGCGGCCCGGGAAGTCGTACTTCGCTATGCCAGGCTGATCGAAGACGGGGAATTTCCGGAAGCCCGCCGGCTCTGGACCGAAGCAAGCGACCTCGGAGCAGTCGAAAACCAGCTCCATCAGTTCAGGCAGATCGAGGCCACGGTGGGGGATCCGGGCCAAATGGAGGGAGCCGCCGGATCGAGCTATATCGACATCCCCATGCAATTGACCGGCCGCGCGAAAGACGGCGAACCTCTGAGCCTGACCGGGACGGTGACGCTTCGCCGAGTCAACGAGGTGCCCGGATCGACCGAACTGCAACGGCGCTGGCACATTTATCGCGTAGAGCTGCAACCGCGGCCCTGACGGCACGTTACGGCCTTGTCACGAAAGGAGCGGCAAAATGGGCGGCTTTGAGAACATCCGTGAACATATGGAAGTGATCGGCGCCGACGGCGTTCATGTCGGAACCGTCGATCGGATCGAGGGCGATCGGATCAAGCTAACCAAGGCGGACAGCGGCCTTGGAGAGCATGAGGGCCATCATCATTTCGTTTCGCGCGGGCTCGTCGCAGAGGTCGAGGGAGACCAGGTCCGGCTGTCGGCCAACGCCGATGTCGCCGTCCTGTTCGAAGAGGAAGAAGGCGGCTCATAACGGGACTTGGCCGATGGCCGGACTGGCGCACAAGGCAACAGTGCGCTTAACTCCGGTTTAATGGCCACCAAACGCTTCAAGCCGACTCGGCGCGCGCCATCGTTCAAGCCCCAGCGGAAGGACATCCGTATGGCGCTGTGGGCGGTGCCAATCCTGCTTCTGGTAGGCGCGCTGCTCGACCCCAAGCTGATCGGCCCGATCGGACCGCTCGGAGCGACCGAAGTCGTCACGGCCAGGTTCATCCCCTGCGCAGGCGGCAGGGCTCCGGCCTGCGTCATCGATGGCGACACTTTCCGGCTTGGTGACCGCACGATCCGAATCACCGGGATCGATGCGCCGGAAATCGCTCAACCGCTGTGCCCGGCCGAGGAAGAAATTGGTCGAAGGTCGGCCGCGCGCTTGCTCCAGCTGTTGAATCAGGGCCCGTTCGAGATGATCGCGCATCGTTTGCAAACTCAGGACCGCCACGGCCGCTATCTGATGGTGCTGCGTCGCAATGGAGATTCGATTGGCTCGCAATTGATCGATGAGGACCTTGCCCACCGCTACACGGGATTCAAGATCAGCTGGTGCTAGGACGGTTGAGGGACCGGCCGTCTAGCCGGCTCCTGCTAGCAATCAGCCACTTTCAGCCACTCAATCGATCGGTTCGCTAAGCTCCCGGCACGCGTATCGATCGCGGATGTGGCGGTTGAAATGCGACCCCTTGGAAAATGCGGCCTTGAATGCCTCGACCTCGCTCGATGGCACATCCGAATAGAGGTAACGGCGGCCTGTCGTGAAGATGATCTCCAGCTCGCGGCGTTCAGGCCGATAGTAGAAGCGACGGATGACGGTCGACGGCATGGCACCCAAACGCGCAAGCGACGGTCATGGTTCTGCCCGGTGAGCGTAGCTAAGCGCTCGCGACAGCTTCCAGCGGCCCTCCTCCCACTTCCATACCATGGCAAAGCGCGCGCGGCCGGCCAGCCGCTCCGGCCCGTCGCCCTTCCGCTCGTAGAAAAGATGCTCGCCGGCTTCCATCGCGCCGTAACCGGGGACCGGATCGACAGTCAGGCTTGAGGCGACAAGCTCTCGCCGCGACCGCCAGGCGTCGGGCTTGGCCCGTTCGCCGCAGGCCTTGGCATAACCCTCAACCATCGCTTCGGCATTCCGGAAAACGAACCCATCCTTGTCGTGGTAGAATTCCAGATCATCCGCCAACATGGTGCGAAGCTTGGCAGGATCGCAGCCGAGGAAGAAGAGCTCGAACAGCTGCGCATCGCGCGCCTCGATGGATGCACGAAGAGCGGGACCCTCCGGCATCGGTGGCGTTGTAGCCGCCACGGCCGCAGCGATAAGCCAGATCATTTCCGAACTGTATTACTTATATAATACGCTGTCCAGTCGGCTGGCATGGCCAGTTTCGGCCTGATACGGGAACCGAATGACACGACCCGTCTTCGAACATCGCATCATCGCTCCCGCCGACGCGATCGACGAGCTCGGTCACGTGAACAATGCGGTGTGGGTGCAATGGATTCAGGAGGTTGCCCTGGCCCATTGGTACAGCATTGCAGACCCGCAGCATCAGGACGATTTTATCTGGGTCGTGGTGAGGCATGAGATCGACTATCTCCGGGCCGCATTTGAGGGCGAAGTGCTGACCGGCCGGACCTGGGTCGGCGAGGCTCCCAAGGGCGCCCGCTTCGACCGGCACATGGAATTCGTCGGCGATGATGGGAAGGTCCGAGTCCGCGCCGTCACCCAGTGGGCGATCATCGACAAGGCCACCGGTCGCCCGATCCGCGTGCCGCCGGAGGTCGTCGCGCCGTTCCTTGGCGATTGACGAACGCGGCATGGCGGGCGCAGGCTCGTTCCATGGCTCGGGCCGTCCTCTACGATTATTTCCGATCCTCGGCATCGTACCGGGTGCGCATCGCGCTCAACCTGAAGGGCATCAAATATAAGCAACAGCCTGTCAGCCTGATCAATGGTGCGCAGAACGATCCGGCCTATCGGAAGCTGAACCCCCAGGGATTCGTACCCATGCTGGAAATCGACGGACATCGATTGACCCAGAGCCTTTCGATCATGGTCTATCTCGACCAGACCCACCCCGATCCCCCGCTGATGCCGAGCGACCCCGCCGAGGGCGCCCATGTCCGCTCGATGGCGCTCGCCGTCGCCTGCGATATCCATCCATTGAACAACTTGCGCGTCCTCAAATATCTTCAGGGCACATTCGGGATCGACGATGCCGCGAAGGACCTGTGGTACCGCCACTGGATCGAAGATGGGCTCGCCGCGCTCGAGGAAATCGCGCGACCCCGCGCCGGCGCATTCCTGTTCGGCGATTCACCGACCATCGCCGATATCTGCCTGGTCCCGCAGCTCTACAATGCGCGGCGCTTCTCGGTTCCGATCGCCGACTATCCGACGTTGCGCAGGGCCGACGAAACGGCCAGCGCCCATGCGGCCTTTGCCGCCGCTCACCCCGACCGACAGGAGCATTGAGATGAATCGCGTCGAGACCATCAATCGCGGGATGGATGACGTCCGGGCCCTCGCCGAGGTCGAGATCCCAAGCATGAAGGACAAGGTCAGCGAAGAGGAATGGGCGATCCGCGTCGATCTCGCCGCGGCCTACCGGCTGGTCGCCGATTATGGCTGGGACGACCTGATCTTCACCCATTTGTCGGCCCGGATTCCGGGGCCAGAGCATCATTTCCTGCTCAACCCCTACCAGCTGATGTTCGAAGAGGTGACTGCAAGCTCGCTGGTCAAGGTCGATATCAATGGCAACCCGGTCGAGCCGACGCCGTTCATTACCAACCCGGCGGGCTTCACCATTCATAGCGCGGTGCATATGGCGCGCGAGGACGCCCACGCCGTCATGCACCTTCACACGCCTGCTGGACAGGCGGTCAGCGCACATGAGGAGGGGCTGCTGCCGCTGACCCAGACGGCGATGCTGGTCCGCGGCGACCTTGCTTTCCACGATTATGAGGGCGTCGCGGTGGACCTCGACGAGCGCGAGCGGATCGTCGCCGATTTAGGCGACAAGGGCGCAATGCTGCTCCGCAACCATGGAACGCTGGCAGTTGGCCGAAATGTCGGCGAATGTTTCGTGAAGCTCTACTTCCTCGAGCGCGCCTGCCAGGCCCAAATCATGGCCCTGTCGGCCGGCGACAGGCTCAACCGTCCACCCCAGGGCGCCGCGGAAGTGACCGCCCAGCAGGGCGCTGCCGGATTGTCTGTTGCTGCCAACATGCTTGCCTGGCCCGCCTTGAAGCGGAAGGTCTATCGGCTCGACCCGAGCTTCGCGAGCTAAGTTGGCAAGGAGGGCGGCAAGCGTCGTCGATTACCGCGCCCTCGCCAAGGCGCGCCTGCCGCACTTCCTGTTCGAATATATAGACGGCGGTTCCTACGACGAGGTGACGCTTCGGCGGAACATCGAAGATCTGCAGGCAATCGCGCTCAAGCAACGGGTGCTGCGCGATGTCTCGGAAATAGACGTTTCGTCGGAGTTGCTCGGCACGAAATGGTCATTGCCGGTCGGTCTCGGTCCGGTCGGAATGTCGGGCATGTATGCTCGCCGGGGCGAGGTGCAGGCGGCGCGAGTTGCGAATTCTGCCGGCGTGCCATTCTGTTTGTCGACGCTCAGTGTCTGCCCGGTGCGCGAAATTGCGAGCGCTCTGAAATCTCCCTTCTGGCTTCAACTTTACGTGATCAAGGACCGGGCGTTCCTGAAGGAGATGCTCGCAATCGGTCGCGAGGCAGGATGCTCGGCACTCCTCCTGACGGTCGACTTGCCGGTCTCAGGCAGCCGTTATCGCGACGTACGTTCAGGTTTGTCGGTTCCGGCCAGCGCTCGCGCCTCCTTCCGCCGCTTCTGCCAGTCGGTTGTGAAACCGCGCTGGGCCTGGAGCGTGGGCATTCAAGGCCGGCCCCACAGCCTCGGCAATCTTGAGCCGGTGCTCGGTGCAAAAACTGGCCTAGAGGATTATTTCGGCTGGATCGCCGACAATTTCGATCCGTCGATAACCTGGGCTGACCTCGCCTGGGTGCGCGATCATTGGTCCGGCCCGATAATCATCAAGGGCATCCTCGACCCGGATGACGCCCGCGACGCGGTCAACCATGGAGCCAATGGGATTGTGGTGTCTAATCACGGCGGGCGACAGCTCGATGGGGCTCTGTCGACCGCCCGGGCACTGCCGGCAGTCGCCAATGCCGTCAACGGCCGCATTCCCGTTCTGGTAGACGGCGGCGTTAGGTCCGGCTTGGATGTCGTCAGGATGCTGGCGCTGGGCGCCGACTTCGTCCTGCTTGGGCGCGCTTGGGCCTATGCGCTTGCCGCCGACGGCGAGCGGGGTGTCCGCCAGATGTTGGCGCTGGTCGAAGCCGAGCTACGCGTGGCCATGGCTTTGACCGGCTGCACCAAAGTCAGCGATATCGGGCGCGAGACGCTGGCTTAGCCGTTGCCAACCCTCCCAGCTTCGCGTGTCAACCTTGGCCGGGTACACTATCGACCTCGATCCACAGCGCGCGGGCCAGAGCGACGACTTCCCCAGCCTGGTCGTGAATAACGGTCGCGCTGTGGTGCTTGCGGCCCTCGCGGCTAATCTCCCAGGCGGTGATGCTAAGCCGTTCTCCTGGAGTGACCCGCCGCTCGATCGAGGCCGATAGCCGCGCCAGCAGGGCCAATGGCCTCGGCTCGCAAAGACCGAAATAGCTGGGACAGTCCAGAACCGCCCAAATATAGCGTTCCAGGACATGGCCATGTTCGTCCGCCAGTTCTTCGTCCGGAACCCATTCCGCGACGGCAACATCGCGATGGGGGCTTTCGCCGGGATAGATGCACAGGCCGTCGCCGGGCCGCCGCTCCGTCCCGCAGACGAAGCAACCCGGGATCGGATGGCCGGAGGGTCCGGGAAAACTCATGGCCGCCGCCTCAAGCTCTTCCACGGTGGGGGGGCCCGGGGGATCAATGTCGAGCGGCAAGTCCATCGGCCTCGCCCGGGCATAGTTAGTGGTCGCGTCGAACAGCATCACCTCGGCATCGTCGCGGCGGCGATGAAGCGGCACTTCCAGCGGGATCGGTGCCAGCAGAGTGACTTCGGCAGGACCGTCGACCCATTCGGCAACCAGGCCAGCGACATAGCCGCCATTGCCCGAAGATGGCGGGCCACGAAAGCGGCGGTGGACCTCTACTTCGTCGGCTTGGCCGGTCATGGCGCGAACCTAGGCCGCGCCGCCCGTGAGGGCAATGATGGTGAAAATGGTCGGGGAGAGAGGATTCGAACCTCCGGCCCCTGCCTCCCGAAGACAGTGCTCTACCAGGCTGAGCTACTCCCCGACCGGGCTCCCGGACCAGACGGTCCGGTGCAGGGCGAGCGGCCTCCTAGCGGGCGGCTCAGCATTGCGCAAGGGCAGCAGTCAGCGCCCCAGAACTTTTAGCCAATCACTGTGGCGAACGAACTTCTCGCGCGGGCTTCCGGGCCTCGCCGCGGCGACTTCCGCAGCCTCAATTTGTCGCCAGTCTTCGAAGCTGGTGGG
>DASTVY010000310.1:0-3065 GCA_035758865.1 Sphingomicrobium sp.
TTTACACCGAGAGGGTCGGCGGTTCGAGCCCGTCAGCGCCCACCAGTCTCCGGCGCAGCTTGTCCGGGGGACAAGAGAGCAGGAGGCTCCCGCTCAGGACTCCGTCAGTTTGCGGAGCCGCTCATATTCGGACCGCCACTCGACGCCATTCGCGGCCAGCCATTCGTCGGAATAATAAGTGTCGAGGTAGCGATCGCCATTGTCGCAGATGAGGGTCACGACCGACCCTTCCACCTCGTTCTCGATCATCTCGACGATCAGCTGAGCGCACGCCCACATGTTGGTTCCGGTCGAGCCGCCCACCCGGCGCCCGAGCCGTTCGGAAATCAGCCGCATCGCTGCAATGCTTTGGGCATCCGTTACTGAAATCATCCGGTCGACGATCTCGGGAATGAAGGAAGGCTCGACCCGCGGCCGGCCGATGCCTTCGATGCAACTCGGCTGGATGTCGTCCGGCAAGCTCGCGACGCTCCGGTCGGCATAGTATCGATGGAAAATCGACGGCTCGGGATCCGCCACGCACAATCTCGTCGGCAGCTGCTGATATCGAATGAAGCGCCCGATCGTGGCCGAAGTGCCGCCCGTGCCTGCGCCGCATACGATCCATTCGGGGATTGGTTGCGGCTCGGCCTCCATCTGCCCGAAGATGGATTCGGCGATATTGTTGTTGCCTCGCCAGTCCGTGGCGCGCTCCGCATAGGTGAACTGGTCCATGTAGTGACCGCCGGTCTCCCGGGCGAGGCGCGCGGACTCGTCGTAAACGTCGGCCGGATTTTCGACGTAGTGGATCTCGCCGCCCTGGAAACGGATCAGGTCGATTTTGGCGGCAGCTACCGACTTCGGCACGACCGCAATGAAGCGCAGGCCAAGCATTTTCGCGAAATAGGCTTCCGACACGGCGGTCGATCCGCTCGACGCCTCGACGATGGTGGTATCGGGACCGATCCAGTCGTTGCACAGCCCATAGAGGAACAGCGACCGCGCCAGCCGGTGCTTCAGGCTGCCGGTCGGATGGCTGGATTCGTCCTTGAAGTAGAGCCTTATGTCCGGACCGGTGAGAAATCGGTGAAAAATGAGATGAGTGTCTGACGTCCGATTGTAATCGGCCTCTATTTTGTGAACCGCCTCATTGTTCCAGGCTCGGCGTTCGGTTGAGGCATCGATGGTCATGGCTCGCTGTCATGCGTTGCCATGAACGAGGGAGCTATCGGCAATCTTCCGGAGTGGCGGATCTACAGCACCCGTACCAGCTTGATTGCCATGGCCGCCCAGGGCGGATCCGCAACCACGGTCTGGCGGCCGCCGGCTCCGGGCGGCAGCAAGTGAAGTTTTCCATCCTCCCGCCCGATCAGCCGGCCAAACAGGAAGCGGCCCGCCGGACGCGGAACCAGCAGATCCCGGTTGAGTGCGCGGGCATAATCGTCGGCCTCCAGCCGCTCGCACCAGATCTCGTCGCCGGCGCGATAATCGCCGACGCTGGTCGACACTGTCATTGCAATCTGGCCGCCGTCGGGACGAGGCGGGACAACAAGCGCCTGCTTTCGTGGCGCCGTCGCTCCATTGGCGCCGAGCACGGCAATGACGGGAAGCTCGCCTCGGTCGGGATGATCGACGAGGTCGGCGGCATCGACTCGAAGGGCAGAAGCGATGCGATTGAGCCATCCCACCGACACGGTGCGGGTCCCGGTTTCAAGGCGGCCGATCGTCTGTGGCGTTGTTGGTGGGACGCAAGCCTTCGCGACGTCATCAAGGGTCATGCCGCGGGCGCGGCGAACTTCGCGGATTCGTGTGATCATGGGCCAGTCCAGTACGCGGGTTACTAACCAATATGGTTTTGCGCTGTCCTACAGATTCGCCTCTGTGGCAAGTGAAATTCGACGACTCGAGCCAAAGGAGAGCAAATGCACGAAATCGCGACAGCACAGGGCCGATTGCTGACGGAGCGGGCAATCGAAGGCGACGTGACAGCCAGGAGCGGGCGCCGTCCTGCCCGTTCGGTCACCGTAAACCTGGCGGATAGTCCGCTCGGCTGGCTGTTCGCTCGTGGTCACGTCAGCCGGCGCCAGTTCGACGCCGGAGAACGGCTCAGGATCGACTGGGAGCGTGGCCAGCTGGGCCAGCGGGTGACCATGGCCTGGGACTCTGCGCCGGTGGCACGCAGCCGCGGTGGAACCGCCGAACCACTCGACCTGAGCTCCTCGCAGCTCGATGCGCGACGCAGGTTTGAAGCGGCCGTGGCCGAAGCCGGGCCCGGGCTTGCCGATATATTGTGGCGCATAGTTTGTTCGGGGGAAGGGATGAGGGAGGCGGAAAGCGCGCTAGGCTGGCCGGCGCGGGCCGGCAAGCTGGTGCTGGGCATCGCGCTGGATCGGATCGCGGACTTTTATCGCATTCGTTAGCCTCTATGATGGATCTCAATCACGGCAGGAGTCTTGCGATGATCCTCTACGGTTCGACCATGTCGCCTTTTGTCCGAAAAGTCGCCGCTTTCGCTGCGGAAAAAGGGATCGAAGTCGATCTCCAGCAAACAGGGTTCCCCAACCATACGCCGGAATTTCTTGCGGCGAGTCCGTTCAAGAAGATGCCGGCGATCGCGGACGGGGATTATCTGCTCTCCGATTCAAGCGCCATCATCCACTATCTTGAAGCGAAATTTCCGGAGCCGGAAATGATCCCGACCGAGCCGAAAGCGCGTGGCCGGGTTATCTGGTTTGACGAATTTGCCGACACTTTGCTGTTCGCCTGCGGCGCAAAGATATTCTTCAACAAGGTGGTGGCGCCGCGTTTCCTGGGGCGCGAGGGCGACCTGTCGGCAGCCGAGGCAGCCGAACGCGACGAACTACCGCCCTTGCTCGACTATCTTGAAGGGGTGATTCCGAAGAGTGGCTTCCTGGTTGGCGACCGGTTGACCTTGGCAGACATTGCGGTTGCGGGGCCTTTCGCCAACTTTAGCCACTGCCAGGTTGCAATCGACGAGGCGCGCTATCCCAAGACCACGGCTTATGTCCGCGGCATACTTTCGCGTCCTAGTTTCGCCCAGTATGTCGAGCGCGAAGCGGCCTTTC
>DASTVY010000343.1:0-3734 GCA_035758865.1 Sphingomicrobium sp.
GCCTTGAGGGCCTGGTTCAGGTGATGGACCAACTGAGTATTGGCGATGTCGTAGAGGTTCTGCCCTTCGATCAGGCCCGCGGTTTCGAGCATCCGCTCGGCCTTTTCCGTGCCCTCCTCGGTCAGGACGATGCTCTTCTGCTTCTCGTCCTTCTGCCGCGTCAGAAGCTTCGGGACCTCGTCGATGCGGATGTAGGTCTCGGTATGGTCCTCGGCGGGTCCCGAAATGATCAGCGGCGTGCGCGCCTCGTCGATCAGGATCGAGTCCACCTCGTCGACGATCGCGAAATGGAAGGGCCGCTGCACCATCCGGTCGCGGCTGTATTTCATATTGTCGCGAAGATAGTCGAACCCGAGCTCGTTGTTGGTGGCGTAGGTGATGTCGCAATTGTAGGCGTCGCGGCGCTCGACGTCGGACAGGTTGGGGACAATGACGCCGACCGTCATTCCCAGGAAATTATAGATCTGGCCCATCCAGTCGGCGTCGCGCTTGGCGAGATAGTCGTTGACCGTCACGACGTGAACGCCCTTACCTGGAAGAGCGTTGAGGTAGGTCGCAAGCGTCGCGACCAGCGTCTTGCCTTCGCCGGTCCGCATTTCAGCGATTTCCCCGCGGTGAAGCGCGATTCCGCCGATCATCTGCACGTCGTAATGCCGCTGGCCGAGGGTCCGCTTCGCGGCTTCGCGCACGGTCGCAAATACCTCGGGAATCAGATCGTCAAGCTTGGTCCCGTCGGCCAGGCGCTGCCGGAACAGCGCGGTCTGGCCCCGCAGCTCCTCGTCGCTCATCGCCGAGATGATCGGTTCGTGGCTGTTGATCGTTTCGACGATCTTGCCGAGCTTGGCGACGTAGCGATCGTTGGCCGATCCGAAGATGCTCTTGGCCAGGGAGGCAAGCATGTGGCGGTTTAATCCTCAAAGACGACTGCGCAAGGGCAGGAGAAAAGGGCCGCCCGCGCGCGCGAAGCGACAATTGCGCGCGATGTAGGAGCCGCCCTGCATTCCGTCAATCGGAACGGGAGCGGCCCAGTCCGAGGTTGGAGTTGGCCCTCCAGATAGCCTCCGGGACAACCGGTCCTAGAGTTGTCCCTCGAGCCACTGCTGGATCTGGCTGCGCGGCGCTGCGCCGACTTTCTGCGCCACCGCCTCGCCGTTCTTGAACAGCAGCATCGTCGGAATTCCGCGAACGCCATACTTGCCCGGCGTATCAGGGTTCTCATCGATGTTGATCTTGGCGATGGTCACCTTGTCGCCGAGGTCGGCGGCAATCTCTTCCAACGCAGGGGCAATCATCCGGCACGGGCCGCACCATTCCGCCCAAAAATCGACGAGGACCGGCTTGTCGGAACCCAGCACGTCGGCCTGGAAGCTCTGGTCGGTTACGCTCTTGGTATTCTGGCCCATTTGGGACTCCTTGGATTGCAAATTGCAACCGATATGGGGTGAGACTCGCAGTTCCTCAATGGGGGAGCGTAATCAGCTTGGGCCCGGCTGTGTAGAGCAATGACGCCTCGACCACGCGGCCGGGAAAAATCACCTCCAAGGCCTCCGCATAGGCCTCCATCTGCGCCCGATGTGCCGGCGGGATGCCGTCGACATCCGAAGGGATGTTGCGGCCGGTCTTGAAGTCGATCACCCTTACCCGGTCAGTGCCGATGCACAGGCGGTCGACCGTTCCCGCAATCACTCGCCCATCGGGCAAGGCGGCGGCGATCGGCGCTTCGGCCAAGGCGTCGGGGGCAAACAAGTCGGCATATGCCGGATCGGCAATGACCGAGCAGGCCGCGCTTGCGATCTCCCTTGCCGATGCATCAGCCACTCCTGACCGTTCCAGCCACCTGAGCGCGAGCGGCATGCGGTCCGAGGCGCTGACGCCTGGAAGCCGCTCGAAGAGTGCGTGCAGAAGCGAACCCCTAAGCGCTGCCTCGCGCATTTCCGGGCTTGGCGGCGGCGCTGTATCCATGTCCTCGACGATTTGCGAGGGCGCAAGCGGACGCGGCGGGCGCGCCTCGATCGGTGCAGGCCGGCGTAGCCATTCCGGAACGGCGATTGGCGTCAGCTCGGCTTTTCCGGGTCTGGCGCGGGGCGCAACAGAATCCTTGCCCTCCCAGACCAGCGCCGAGCCCCAACCATCAATCTCTGCGGGCGACGCACCAATCGCCTGCATTGCCTGCGCGGTCTTGGCGTGCCAGCTCAGCAGCGGGACCTCCCGCCTGGGCTTTACGCCCGCAATGACCAGCCGCTCTGCCGCTCGCGTCAAACCCACATAGGCCAACCGCCAATGTTCTTCCCGGTCCGACTCCTTGGCAACGTCGATCAATGTCCGGAAGATCGGGGCGCATTCTTCCTTTCGGGGCCGAATGATGGGAACCGTCCCGACGCCACTCAACGGCACTTCGACCACCGACGATGTACCGCCAACCTTGTCAGGGTCATGGGTCGCATCCGCGAGAATAACCAACGGGGCCTCGAGCCCCTTCGCGCCGTGGACCGTCATGACCCGAACGGCATTCGACGGCGCCGCGGGATCGCGCTTCACCTCGACCTCGTCTTGGCCGAACCAGGCCAGGAACCGATCCAGCGAGGCAACCTCTTCCCGCTCGAACGCCAGAGCAGTCGCGACCAGTTCCTCGATCGGATCCCGCGCCGCCTCGCCAAGCCGTCCGAGCAACTTCCTCCGTCCGTCCAGCGGACCCGACAGGATGGTCTCCAGAAACCGTGCTGGAGTCACATAGTCGGCCATCGCAAGCCAGCCCGCGAGGATGGCGTGAGCCTCTGCCCAATGCGGCTGTTCCTCGCGCCGCCTTGCAAGCTCATTCCACAAGCGACCATTTCGGCCATGGGCAAGGTGGTAGAGCTGATCCTGATTCCATCCGACTAGCGGCGACACCAGCAATGCGGCCAGGTTCAGGTCGTCAAGCGGCTGGACAGCGAAGGTAACGGCCGAGAGCATGTCCTTGACGGCCAACGGCTTGTGCAAGTGAAGGCGATCGATGCCGGCGACCGGCACGCCCTGAGCATAAAGGCGAGCAACAATCAGGGAGGCGAGCTCGGTCCGGCTTCGAACGAGGATGAGGATGTCGCCTGGGCATAATGGTCTACCCGTCGTCGCCATGACCGGGGCTTCGGCCAGCCAGCGACTGACCCGGCGGGCAAGAGCATCGGCATAGAGGCGGGTCACGTCGTCGATCCAGCCTTCCTCGCCTTCTTCACCACTCTCATCGCTCGCCGCTTCAAATGCCGGCCACAGTTCGACGCGGCCAGGCCGACCAACGTGAAAGGGCTGGTGAGGATTGGGAGGCTGGGCCAATCCCATTTCCCGAAACCCGACCTCGTTGATCAAAGCATCTACTACTTCGAGGACAGGCGGCGAGGCGCGGAAACTGGCATCGATCGAAAGTTCGCGAAACTCTCGGGCCTCGACCTCCGCCTCATCCACCGTTTCAACTAGCGCGGCTGCTCGCGCCGACACTTTCGCCCGGAACGCCTCGAACTCCTTCGGGTCGGTCCCCTGGAAACTGTAGATCGCCTGCTTGTAATCGCCGACCATGAACAGCGTTCGCCAGCGATGCTCCGCCTCGGGATTGCCCGAGAAAAATTCTTCGGCGAGGGCATCGACAATCGCCCATTGGTCGGCATTGGTGTCCTGGGCCTCGTCGACGAGGATATGATCGGTCCGCTGGTCGAGCTTGTAGCGGACCCATTCGCCCATGCCCGGCTTCTCGAACAGCCGGC
>DASTVY010000156.1:0-2011 GCA_035758865.1 Sphingomicrobium sp.
AGATCGCCGAGAAGAGCGGCTTCGCCAAGAACGACAAGCCGACCCACCACTACGTGCGCGGCGTCTGCTCCGCCTACTACATGAAGGAAGCGATGGAGTGGGCCAAGGCCAACGGTGGGATCACCGGCGAGAACATCCGCAAGGGCATGTACGCCAAGCAGGATTGGGTGCCGAAAGGCCTCGAAGGCGTCTGCATCCCGTCGACCTGGACCCCGACCGACCATCGCGGCACCATGACGGTCTCGATCAACCGCGGCAACTTAGAGAACGGCAAGGTCAAGATCGAGAAGGTCGCCGACACGGTGCTGAAACGCGAAGACCGCTGGCTCGGCCAGTAGGTCGTCGCGGCGTGCCGGGGCCGGGATTCGGCCCCGGGCTCCGGAGCGAGGCCACGATGGAAGCGGCCACGACAGCAACGGAAGGTGGCGCGGCCGCCGTTCAGCCGATCCTCGAGGTCAAGAACATCGAGGTCGTCTTCAACGACGTCATCCTCGTGCTGCGCGGGCTGAGCCTTGCGGCGCGCCGGGGAGGCATCACCGCGCTCCTCGGCGCCAACGGGGCCGGCAAATCGACCACGTTGAAGGCGATCTCCGGCCTGCTGGCGGTCGAGGATGGCGCGATCACCCGCGGCAGCGTTTGGTTCGATGGCGAGGAGATCACCCGGCTGTCGCCGAACCGCATCGTGCATCGCGGCATCTTCCAGGTGATGGAAGGTCGCGGCATCGTTCAGGACATGACGGTGATCGAGAACCTTCGTCTCGGCGCGCACACGCGACCATCCGCCGGAGTGGCCGAAGACATGGAGCGGGTGTTCGCCTATTTCCCGCGCTTGAAGGAGCGCACCGGGCTCGCCGGCTATCTGTCGGGCGGCGAGCAGCAGATGCTGGCGATCGGCCGCGCGCTGATGGCAAAGCCGCGCCTGATCCTAATGGACGAACCCTCGATGGGGCTGTCGCCGCTGCTGGTGCGCGAGGTGTTCACGATCATCCGTCGGCTCAACCGCGATCTCGGCATATCCATCCTGCTGGTCGAGCAGAATGCCAGCATGGCGCTGAAGGCTGCCGACTACGGCTACATCATGGAGGGCGGCAAGGTGGTGCTCGACGGGGCCGCCGAAAGCCTCATGGACAACGAGGACGTCAAGGAATTCTATCTGGGCGGCGGCGGCGAGCGCCGCTCGTTCAAGAACCTGAAGTCTTTCAAGCGACGCAAGCGTTGGCTTTGATGGATCATAAAAGTTCGCTTTAGTACCTGCCGCGCGAAAATTTGCAAACTTCGGACTTGGGGCACTACAACCCGATCCCGAAAAGTTGCCAACCTTTCGGAGAAGATCATGCGAACGAATAAATACTTAGAGCGAAATCTCGATTCAATCTGAAGCGGTTTCGCTCGCCTACGGTGGATTTGAAATTCCTATAATTGTAGGCTGCGTGTTCATTTTGGAACTTCAATCTGAAACCGCACTGGAATCATTAGAGCTAGTCTCCCCCGAATCATTTGAGCTAGTGTGCCTTTGATTCCGAGGGTCGCCTCAACGTTCGCCGCGAGGATGAGCGAATTTCGGGCGCGGGACTTAAGGCAGTATAACTATTACTGGAATCACATGCGGCAGTTTTTGATTGTGAGGTGCCAGTCCGCGGCATGTTCCGTGACCCGCAATGCGAAGCCGTCCGAACGGCATTCACGAAACTGCTTCCAGGGCCATGACCGATGACGTCTGAGCATTTCGATCGGCTCGAAACCCGCGACCACGACGCACGCGAGCGCGATTTTTTCGGCCGCCTCCCCAGCTTCATCGCGCTGGCCATGCGTGCGCCTGGATGGGCGAAGCAGCTTGCCGGCATCGACCCAAATGCGGTGACCTCACGGACGGAGCTCGCGAAGCTGCCACTGCTGCGCAAGTCGGAGCTGGCAGACCGGCAGAAGGAGCAGCCTCCCTTCGGCGGCTTCAACGTCACGCCGCCCGGCCGCATGCGCCGGTTGTTGATGTCGCCCGGACCGATCTTCGAGC
>DASTVY010000374.1:0-18942 GCA_035758865.1 Sphingomicrobium sp.
TTCCTCGGCTGCGATGCAGCGCGCAAGTTCTTCGTCCGGGTCCCAATGCCTGCTCACGCGCGCGATTTAGCATGCGGTTGGTAACCGGACGGTTACCGCCCTTTCCGGGGCTCCGTTCCTCAATCCTTCCTGAACCACGCGTTCGATGGGGGAAGGAACAGCAGCAGGGCGATCGCTGCATAGGCGGCAAGGACGGCCGGGTTGAAATGCCGCTCGTCCAGCAGGAACAGCCCCTCGATCACTCCATAGCCCATCCAGGCCAGGAACAGCCAGCGAGCCATCGGCCAGCCGAGGAACATGCCGACCCCGCAGGCAGCCGCGACCAGGGTTCCCGCCCACGGAAGCCAGCCGCTTTCATAGGAGGAGGTGGTCGCCTGGGCGAAAGCGTGTCCGGCTTCCGACCCGGACCAGAGCGCGCCGAAGGTGGCCATTCCGGCGATGATGATGAAGCCGGCGACGAGCATCACCGGCAGTGGCGCATTTTCCCTCATTCCCAACCCTTCCCCCTGATGAACAATAACAGGAACCCGACGAATGCGATCAGCGACACGTTCATCCAGCCCTGGCCCCAGTCGACATAGGCCTTGAGATCGCCGAGATCGCCGGTTCCGCCTTCCTCGACAGGAGCGGCGATCGTGATCGCGAAGCTGCCGATGCAGACTGCAGCCCCGATCAGCAGGGTGACGCCCAGTTCGCGCCATCGCTCGCCCGGGCTCAGCCAGGTCGCCGGAATCAGGAACAGGATGGGGATGGCGCTGAAATATACGATCGGCGGAACCGCCTGCGAATATTCGGGCGGAATCTTCATGAAGGCGATCATTACCTGCATGCCGACGCAGAAGCCGCCGATGACGAACAGGATGATGCTTGCCCAACGACGCATGGCCGCCTTCCCCCTGAAGGCAAGTCTGTCATGCGGCCTGCGATCACGCAATCAGCCCATGCGAACGGCTTTAAGAGGACGTCATTTGTCCCGCATCGCCATCCGTTCGGCGGCGGCGGATTTGAGCAGATCCATATCGATCATCCGCTCCTCGGTCGCCGCTAGCAGGGACGCGACACGGACACTGTGGAGAATCTCGGCGCCGGTCAGTTCAAATTGCCGGGCGAGGAGCTTTACGTCCGGCTCCCCGTCGATCGGCAGCTTCACGGCTCCGAGCAGCTTTCCCCAAATCGCCTGGCGCGCCGCTTCGTCGGGCAATGGGAATTCGACCAGCACGTCGATCCGGGTCAGCGCATCCTCGCTGAGCGCGGAAAGATTGGTCGTGAGGATGGCGAGGCCCTGGAAGGACTCGATCTGCCGCAACAGATAGGCGACCTCCAGGTTGGCGTAGCGGTCGTGCGAATCCTTGACCTCGCTCCGCTTGCCGAACAGCGCATCGGCCTCGTCGAACAACAGGATCGCACCGGCCTCCTCGGCCATGGCGAAGAGTTGCCGCAGATGCTTCTCCGTCTCGCCGATATATTTGGAGGCGGCCGCGTTCAGATCGACATGATAGAGCGGCCGGTCGGTCGAGCGGCCCAGTGCAACCGCGGCCATCGTCTTCCCCGTACCGCTCGGCCCCCGGAACAGCGCCCTGAAGCCGCCATCGACGAACCGGTTGAGTCCCCATTCGCGGAAGATGAAGGGAGGCTGGGAAAGCCAGTTTGCAATTCGCCCGAGCCGCCGCCCCGACTCCTCGGGCAGGACCAGTTCGTCGGGATCGGTGTCGGTCGCCAGCCAGCGGGCGCCGAACTCGGCGAGTTGATGCTCCTCAGACATTCAGGCCCCCTGTGGCAAAGACACCGGCACGGCGGTTCTCTTGCCTGCATTCCACCCGGCCCAGCTGGTCGCTGCGCCGATCGCGAAACCGGTCAGGACCAGCACCGCGCTCGGCGTGTTGCCGATCGCTGTCAGCACCGGCATCAGCAGCGACGAATAAGCCAGCGCGCCCATTGCCACCATCTGTGCCACGATGAAGCAGCCCGCGACCAGGAAGGGCCTGGCCTTGTCGCGGAAGCGGAACCAGAGCACTGCGATCACCAGCAATTCAAAGGCCATTCCCGCTTGGATTGCCGCCATGATCAGGTGCAGATCGTCCGGTCCGCGGATGGCGAGGCCAGGCACGACCATGTTGAGGATCCGCCCGAACGGCGATTCGAACAGGATCAGCGGCGTCGCCAGCATATAGCCCGAATGGACCCACACCTTCCGGCGATATTTGAGCGCCCGGTAATAAAGGGTGACATAGGCGACGATGGCCAGCGCTAGGCCGACCACGAACGAGCTTCCGAACATCGTCCTCACCGGGTCGGGACCCGCCACGATCATCTTGCCGGTCAGGTCGATGATCGCCATCAGGCCCCCGATCAGGAAGGGGAACAGGATCAGGCTCGATTTCCCGACCGCGCGATGGATCGGGAACTGTTCCTTGTGGACGGTCCAGCTTTGGGCGAGGACCATCAGCACCCAGATGCTCGCGGCGACGCCATGGGCGTGGAACTGCCAGGGAACGTCGCCCCATTTGGCGAAATAGCTGGGCCAGAAGCCGGCGGCGATCACCGCGATCACGACCAGAATGTAATAAGGCGCGTGGCGATAAGGCATTAGCCCGGAACCCCCCTCCCGCTTCGGCTGGGCCATAGCATGAAATGGGCGGCTGCGGGACCGTCCGGCCCAATACAGCGCGTATCGCTTTAGGCGGCGGCCACCGCAGCCACGATCGATACCTGGTAGCTGACCTTGGAAACCGTCAGGCTGAGATTTTGGGACGATGCAAAGATATCGAACCGGACCTCGACCTGCCCGGATTCGTCATCCCAATCCGCCTCGACATTTTCCAGGCCATAGGAAAAGCTGTTCCCCGCGCCGAATTCATAGACATCCGTCGTGGCGAAGGCGACCGAGGCGGACGCGCGCACCATCTCCCGGCGGGTTAGTACCGGCCCGATGCGGAAGGTGAAGGTTTGCCTTGCCCCGTTCGGGTCGTTGTAGGCGCCAAGGTAGGCGATTGCCATTCCAGTGCAGAGGTAGAGACGATTGGCATCGTCCGGACCGCTGACGTAGACCTCGATCTGCTGGGGATTTTGCAGTTGGCTCGTAATGTCCATGAGTTGGCTACTCCCTTCTTCCGAGCTGCAGCCACGAGACGTCCAGGCGACGCCTCCGTCAATCGGTATAGATGCGGGTGACCCATGTTTCGCCGGCCGACTATGATCGCTAAGACGTCGACATGACCGACGAACAGCAAATTGGGGCCGTAATCGACGAAATGTACGACATGATCTCAGGGCCCGCCGGCCCGCGCGACTGGAGCCGCCAGGCCAACTGCTTCCTTCCCGAAGCGCGGCAGGTGCGGACCTGGGTCGACGAGGACGGCAATCCGGCGATGCTGGCGATGGGGCCCGAGGAATATCGGCGCAACGTCACGCCCTTCTTCATGGCCAATCCCTTCTACGAAGTGGAAACCGGCCGGCGCATCGACCTGTTCGGCAACATGGCCCATGTGTGGAGCAGCTACGAGGCGCGAACCTCGCCTGACGACGCGGACGTCGAGCGCCGCGGAATCAACTCGATCCAGCTGTTCCGCCATCCCGAGCTCGGCTGGCGGATCATCCACATGATCTGGGATAACGAGCGGCAGTGACGGCGTCCCGGGGGACGTCGTCAACCGCTCGTCATCGGTCGCGGCTCGTCCTAGGCCGGTGAAGTCACCAACCCAAAGCCACGGTCTGCCGCATCGGTGCCGGCCGCGAAGACATTGTCTCGAGCTGAGGCGATCAAATCGGCCCGCACGGCATCGGAGACCCTGTTGTTGGCGGCGGCCTTGCGCTTCTCCCACCACAGCGCCGCAACCCCCGCGACGTGAGGCGTTGCCATGCTGGTGCCGTTGAATGCGACGAGGCCGCCGCCCGCCTTCGCCGACAGGATGTTCACGCCGGGCGCGCTGACCTGCGGGAAGGTGTTGGAGAATGGCGCGACGGAGAAGCCGTTCTGGCCGTCCGCGATGGCGCCAACCGCGATCACGTCCTGCGCCGCTGCCGGCACCGATACCGCCACTTCATAGACAGGCGCCGGGTTTCCGTCGCGGTTCGATTCATTGCCGGATGCGGCGACGACCAGCAGCCCCGGCCCAAAGGCGCCGGACTGCCTGTACAGGTTCATGATCGCGTCGAACATTCGAAGGTTCGCCCGATAGCCTTCGAGCGCGATCGACGTCGCTGCAGGCGCCGGCAATCCCTGGTCGTTGATCAGGCGGTCGACGAAGCCGGGGAAGTCGAATCCGAGCGACATGGAGATGATGTTCGCTCCCTCCTGCTGCGCCCACTGCATTCCGCGGAACAGCATGTCGCTGTCGCCATTGCCCTGGTTGTCGAGCACCTTGCCGATCAGCGCTTTTTGGACTCCTCTTGCGACCCCGATCCGATTGCCGTTGACGTCGCGGCCGAAGACGGTCCCGGCGCAGTGCGTGCCATGACCTTGCCCGTCGCCGTTGCCGGCCCCGGAAAAATCCTTCTCGATTAGCTGGACGCCCTGGAAGGCCGGATGATTCTTGTCGATTCCCGTGTCGAGGATCGACACGACCACGCCGTTGCCGGTGAACGAGGAGACGTCGGCCCTGACCGCCTTGATCCCCCAGGCCGTCTGCGCCTGGGCGGTTGCCGGAACCTGTGTATCGGCTTCGTCCTCGACCAGCTGGATCATCTTGGTCGGCATGGCCGGTGCGATTCCGACGACGGTCGGATCGCGGGATGCTTCGAGCACTTCCTGCATCGATAGCTCGGCGCTTTCGACCTTTGGCCGGGCGACCACCTCCGGAGCTTCCGCGATTCCCGCGAGTATGCCGCCTGAAAACGGATCGGTAGTCGGCGCTGCCGCCATGTTTCGAAGTATCGTGAATTTATTGCGCATGGTTTCGTTCCCTAATGCTGGCGCATTTTGCGCGAACAAGGGCCGTGCCCGACATGCGGAGACAAAGGAGGTCTTGCCGAACCTACTGACAGACTAGCAAGGAGATCCTTCCCGCATCGCGGGAGCGACTTGCTCTCTCTTTTAGATTCGGCGTGTTTAATTATCGCACGATTGATACAGTTTAACAACGTGGCAACCGGGCGGCATTTCTGGCGTTTCCGCCACGGGAGGGGAGCAGAAGGAGTTAGCGACATGCGCGCTCTCTTGTTTTCCATTGCAGCACTGGCGATCGCCGCGCCGGCGCCTGGTCAGGCCCAGGATGCCTCCGCGATGAGCTTCTCGGCCCGGTCCGGATCGAGCAATCATGGCGGGTTCGATCGGCACGACGGGCGCCGCCACGATGGGCGCCGGCATCGCGACCGTGGCGACGACGTGGTCTTTTACGATTACTACCGCGACTATCAGGGCGATACGGCGTGGCAATCCGACAGCTTCAACGACTGGTGGCATGATCGCCCGGACCGCGCCTATCCGCGATGGGTCGGCAACAACCAGAACTGCCAGCGCAAGTGGTACGCCGGCGATACGTTGAGGTGCTAGCTCGCCATAGCGGGCGCAGCTGAGCCATTGCGGAGCAGTTGGAAGGCAGCGCGTGCCAAGAGCCGGCCAGCCTCGCGAAGCGAGGAGCAGCCGTTCCGACATGCTGGGGGCATGTCGGCCATGCGGCTGCTCGTCACGAATTCATTTCGTGACGGCGAAATCTCTTGTTACCTTCCCGATTAGCGTGACTGGGGAGTGAAGCATGCCCGATACCGCCGACTTCAGGGCCCGTCTTAAGGGTCAGCTGGAAGAGCTGGAAGCGCGCCAGGCGCGAATTGCCGAGGATCTGGCCGAGCCGCTCAATCCCGATTCATCCGAACAGGCTGTCGAGATGGAGGATGACGCCTCGCTGGAGGGCCAGGGCGCGCTGGTCGCCAAGGAAATCGCGTCGGTGAAACGGGCATTGGCCCGGATCGAAGACGGCACCTACGGCGAGTGTGTTCGCTGCGGCGAGGACATCGCCCCTGCCCGGCTCGATGCCCGGCCCGAGGCGGCACTGTGTATTGATTGCGCTCGGAGCAACGAGCGCCACTGAACCAATAACACGCTTCGCTCGCTTGACGGCCCTCAGTCGCCCAGCTGGGTCAGCACGAACGTATAGGCTTCAGCCACCTCGTACAGCGAGTTCCAGCGGCCGGACTTGCCGCCATGACCTGCACCCATGTTCATCTTCATCAGCAACAGATTGTCGTCAGTCTTGTTGGCGCGGAGCTTCGCCGTCCACTTTGCCGGTTCCCAATAGGTGACCCGCGGATCGGTGAGGCCCCCGGTGATCAACATCGCCGGATAGGGTTTGGCCCCGATATTATCGTATGGGCTGTAGCTCCTGATGAGGTGAAAGGCGTCTTCGTCGGTGATCGGGTTGCCCCATTCGGTCCATTCGCCCGGTGTCAGCGGAAGCGTATCGTCGAGCATGGTGTTGAGCACGTCGACGAAGGGCACGTCCGCTACGACCGCGCCGAACAGCTCCGGCGCCTGGTTGACGGCGGCCCCCATCAGTTCCCCGCCGGCCGACCCTCCCTGTGCCGCCACGCGGCCGGGCTTGGCATAGCCCTCGGCGATCAGGCCGCGCGTCACGTCGACGAAGTCGTTGAAGGCATTGGTCCGCTTCTTGAGCTTTCCGTCGAGGAACCATTGGTAGCCGAGGTCGTCGCCGCCGCGGATATGGGCGATGGCGTAAGCGAATCCGCGGTCGACCAGGCTGAGGCGCGATGTCGAGAAGCTTGGCGGGATGGCAAATCCATAAGCGCCATAGCCATAGACGAACAGCTTGCCCGAACCGTCCTTGGCGAAGTCCTTGCGGCGGAGCACTGACACCGGGACCTTCGCTCCGTCCCGGGCAGTGACGGTCACCCGTTCCGTGACGTAGAGCGTTGGATCATAGCCGGAGGGGATTTCCTGGACCTTGCGAACCTCGAGCCGCTTTTCGGCAGGGTGGTAATCGTAGACGGTCTGCGGAGTGACCATCGAGGAATAGGCCAGCCGGTAACTGTCGGGGGCATATTCCGGGTTGCCCGAAAAGCCCGCGCTATAGCTCGCCTCGTTGAAAGGAACGCGCTCTTCCTTGCCCGTCGCGTAATCGCGGAGCACCAGCTGGTCGAGCCCGTCGACCCGGCTGGTGATCAGCAGGTGATCACGATGGCTGGTGATGCCGCGGATATAGGTGCGGTCGCTCCCGGCGATCAGCTCCTGCCAATCAGCCGGCCGGGCAGGATCGGCCGTGGCGATCCGGAAATTGACGTGATTGTCGTTGGTGTGAATCCACAGCTTTCCGTGCGCCGAGTCGACATCATACTGCACGTCCGGCTGGCGCTCCTTCATCAGGATCAGCGGCGCAGCGGGGTTGTCCGCGGCAACCATGCGCACTTCGTTCGACGAATTATTGCCGGTCGAAATGAAGATCAGTGTGTCGTCGGTCGCTCGGTCGACATTGACGGAAAAAGCAATGTCGTCCTTCTCCTCATAAAGCGTGACGGCCTTGGCCGGATCATCGCCGACACGATGATATTGCGCCCGGTAGGAGCGCCACTGGTCGTTGACCTCGGTGAAGACGATGCCCTTGCTGTCGCTGGTCCAGACCGGGTTGCCGATGCCGACCTTTGTGACTGTTTCGACGTTCTTGCCCGTAGCGAGGTCGCGGATCACAAGCTTGAACCGCTCCGACCCGTCATCATCGACCAGCGTCGCCAGCAGCTTGCCGTCCGGGCTGACCGTGAAGGCGCCGAGGCGGTAATATTCCTTGCCCTCGGCTTCTGCATTCTCACTGTAGATCAGTGCGCCATCGCCGCCCTCTGCAGGCTTGCGATACCAATCGCGATACTGTGTGCCCTGCTTGAATTCGGACCAGTAGAGCCAGTCGCCATCCTTGATCGGAACGGTGGAGTCGTCCTCCTTGATGCGCCCCTTCATCTCCTCGAACAACTGGTCGGTCAGCTCCTTGTGGGGGGCCATCGAAGCTTCGAAATAGGCATTCTCCGCCTTCAGATATTCGAGCACGTCCTCGTCCTGGACGTTGGGGTAATTCTGGTCGCGGATCCAATGCCATTCATCCTCCCACTTCACGCCATGCGCTTCGTTCATGTGCGGCTTGCGGGCGGCGATCGGTGGATTTTGAAGGGTCATCGGGCTTCCTGAGACAAGACAAAGTGACTATCTGCCTCCCTCATACAAAGAGCCGGAAAGATTGCCATGTCATCCTACGCCGATCGTCTTGCTGCACTTCGCGCCCAGCTGAAAGAGGACCGCCTTGACGGGTTCGTCGTGCCGCTGACCGATGAGCATATGAGCGAATATGTCGGTAGCTATGCCCAGCGTCTGGCCTGGCTGACGGGATTCCAAGGCTCCGCAGGATCCGCGGTGGTTCTTCCGGAGGAGGCGGCGATCTTCACTGACGGGCGCTATACCATCCAGGTAAGGCAGCAGGTCAGCCCGACCGAATGGAGCTACCAGTCGGTGCCGGAGACCAGCGTCGCGAAATGGCTTCAGGAGAATGCGCCGAGCGGCGCGCGGATAGGCTACGACCCGTGGCTGCATACGGCCGACTGGGTAAAGCAGGCGACCAAGTCGCTCGGGGCCAAAGGTGCGGAGCTTGTGCCGGTCAGGCGCAATCCGATCGACGCGGTCTGGTCCGACCAGCCCGAGCCGTCGAAAGCGCGGCTGATCATCCAGCCGGACGAGCTGGCCGGCAAGAACAGCGCGGAGAAGCGCCACGAGATGGCGGACTGGCTGCACAAGGAAGGCGCCGACGCAGCGGTGTTGGCGGCGCTCGATTCGATCGCATGGACATTCAATGTGCGCGGCGCCGACGTGACGCACACGCCGGTCGCGCTGGCCTTCGCATTGGTCAATGCCGACGGCACGGCTGACCTGTTCGTCGAGGGCGAAAAGGTCGGCGACGATGTTCGTGCCCATCTGGGCAATGGAGTCAGATTGCACGAGCGAACCGAGTTCGAACCCTTTCTGAAGAGCCTGAGCGGCAAGTTGATCGCGGTCGACGGCGAACGTTCGGTGGCAGCCATCCACCAGGCGCTGGAGAATGGCGGTGCTCGGATCCTTTCGCGTCGCGACCCCGCGGTACTGCCCAAGGCAGTCAAGAATGCCGTCGAGGTGGCCGGTCACAAGGCCGCGCAAGCACGTGACGGTGCGGCCGTTTCACGTTTCCTTCGATGGATCGAAGTAGAAGCGCCCAAGGGCGGGCTCGACGAGATGATCGCCGCCGACAAGCTGCTCGGCTTCCGCCACGATTTGGGCGACCTTCGCGATCTGAGTTTCGATACCATCTCGGCGTTCGGACCGAACGGCGCGCTGCCGCATTATAAGGGAACGGCGGAGACCAACCTGCCTTTCACGTCCGGCACGCTGTACCTGGTGGATTCGGGTGGCCAGTATCAGGACGGTACCACCGACATCACCCGAACCGTGCCGATCGGCGAGCCGACTGCCGAGATGATCGACCGCAATACGCGGGTGCTGCAAGGCCATATCGCCATCGCCACCGCGCTGTTCCCCAAGGGCACGCGCGGATCGCAGCTGGACAGCTTTGCGCGGCGGCCGCTGTGGGAGGCTGGCTGCGACTATGCGCACGGCACCGGCCATGGCGTCGGCGCTTTCCTGGCGGTGCACGAAGGGCCGCAGCGCATTTCTCCCGTCGGAAGCTCGCAATCGGGCGGCGACGAACCGCTGCAGCCGGGCATGATCCTTTCCAACGAGCCCGGCTATTACAAGGTAGGCGAGTACGGTATCCGCATCGAGAATCTGGTGCTGGTGGTTGAGAAAGATGTGCCGGGCGCCGACAAGGAAATGCTCGGGTTCGAGACGCTGACATTCGTTCCGATCGACAAGCGGCTGATCGACGCCTCGATGCTTTCCGATCGCGAGCTGCAATGGCTCAATGACTATCATGCCGCTGTGCTGGACCTGATCGGTCCGCAGCTAGAGGGGGAAGACAAGTTATGGCTCGAAAGGCAGTGCGCGCCGCTAAACCGTTAGGATTGGTTGCATTGGGCTGGGCGCTGGCCTGCCTTTACATGCTGGGGCCGCGGGTGGCGGTGAATCGCGGCCTCGACCTCGGCTATTCCTTGGCTGCCTGGGTCGGATCTTTCTTCGGCTGAGTTTCGCGCAACTGCGCCTTCCGACGCTTAAGATTCTCGCGCAGGGCAGCCGCCAGCCGCTCGACCTTTTCCTTGTCTTCCTTCGCCATATCCTGTGAGCGCTAATATTCGTGGTCGGCCCGCGCAAGCGGGTTGACGGACCGGCGGTGAGCCGCCATTAGGCCGCCGTCCTTCCGACATGCTGCCGTAGCTCAGTGGTAGAGCGCATCCTTGGTAAGGCTGAGGTCGTGAGTTCAATCCTCACCGGCAGCACCATCGCCTTCCTCGGCCTGTTCGGGGGACAGGCTGGGTCAGGCGATCCACGCACAGCCAGTCCGGAGGACTGGCGAGCGTGGAGGTCCGCTCCGTCAAGGCACCAGTACCGCCGCTCCCTGAATCTCGCCCTTCCTGAGGCTCTCAAGCGCTGCATTCGCCTCGCTCAGCTGGTACGTCCGCGTATGTGTTCGGATCGGCACTTCAGCGGCCAATTCCATGAACTCACGTCCATCCTCTCGCGTCAGGTTGGCGACCGACATGATCGCCCGTTCCTGCCAAAGATCCGCGTATGGAAACGACGGAATATCGCTCATGTGAATGCCGGCGCAGACCACGCGTCCACCCTTTCGGACATGAGTCAGGGCCAATGGCACGAGTTCCCCGACCGGCGCGAAAATGATGGCGGCGTCCAGCTCCTCGGGCGGCGCTTCGTCCGATCCGCCCGACCAAACGCAACCCAGCGAGCGCGCGAATTCCTGCCCTTCCTCGTCTCCGGGGCGCGTGACAGCGAATACGTCCCTATCTTGGAAGACTGCGACCTGTGCCAGGATGTGTGCCGCCGCGCCGAATCCATAGAAACCCAGGCGCCGGCCGCCGCCTGCGCGCTTGAGCGACCGATATCCGATCAGTCCGGCGCAGAGCAGCGGAGCAGCTTCGACATTCGTGTAGCGATCAGGAATCGCCAGGCAGAAGCGCGAGTCTGCAAGGCAATGGCTGGCGTAGCCGCCGTTCCGATGGAATCCAGTGAAAGCAGGCGCATCGCAAAGGTTTTCGCGACCCATGAGACAATAGGGGCACTGTCCGCAGGATCGTCCCAACCAGGGAACGCCGACACGTTGGCCGATTCGGAATCCGCTCGCGAGGGAGCCGAGCGTCACGACGTGGCCGACGACTTCATGCCCTGGGACGATTGGCAGCATGGGATGCAAGTCGCCGTCGGCGATGTGAAGGTCGGTTCGGCAGACGCCGCAAGCATTGATCTCGATTAGCAGGTCATGACCTTCAGGCCTCAGCTTGCCGAGCTCGACGGGCTGGAGGGGTTCGCCGTGCCGTTCAAGTCGCATCGCGATCATTGCCGGCCCATAGCAGTCGCCCATGAAGCGGGCCACGGCTTCTGCCGGGGCAATTTCCTCACATTGACCTGAGTGGATTGCATCGCCATTCGTCGCCCCCGATGCGCTTTTTCTCCGACAATGCCGCACCCGCCTGCCCCGAAGTGCTCGAGGCGCTAGCGAAGGCTAACCAGCTCGACACCGCTTATGACGGCGACCAATGGTCCGAGCGGCTGGACGGCGCATTTTCCGATCTGTTCGGCAGGCAAGTACGCGCATTGTGGGCGACGACCGGAACCGCCGCCAATTGCCTCGGCCTGGCTGCGCTCTGCCCGCCCCACGGGGCGATATTGTGCCACGAGATGGCGCATATCGAGGTCGACGAGGCCGGCGCACCGGGATTCTTCACGCACGGGGCCAAGCTCAGCTTGCTTCAAGGACATGGTGCCAAGCTCACGCCCGACACGGTGGAAGAGGCCTGCGCTCGAGTTCGCGACGATGTCCACCAGGTCCAGCCCGCCGCCCTGTCGATTACCAACGCCACGGAATATGGCCTCAGCTACAAGGCCGACGAGGTTGCTGCGCTGGGTGACCTCGCCAAACGGCGCCGCCTCGGCTTTCACCTCGATGGAGCGAGATTCGCCAATGCCGTCGCCTTTACCGGCGCCGATCCAGCCGATCTGACCTGGAAAGCCGGTGTCGACGTCATGTCGTTCGGATTCGTCAAGAATGGCGGGATGAATGCCGAGGCGCTGATCTTCTTCGATCCCGCCAAGGCCGAAACAGTCCCGCGCCTCCGGAAGCGCGCCGGTCACCTGCTGTCGAAGGGCCGGTATCTCGCGGCGCAAATATTGGCGATGCTCGAAAATGACCTATGGCTTGGCAACGCGCGGGGCGCCAATGCTGCGGCGGCGGCCCTTGCCGATGCCGCTGGCCCTGACCGGCTGGTATATCCGGTCGAGGCCAACGAACTGTTCGTCCGGATGACCTCCGACGAAGCGGAAACGCTTCGTTCCCAAGGCTATGATTTCTACGACTGGGGGCCGGGCGAAGTCCGTTTCGTGACCAGCTGGGACCAGGACCTGGAAGCGGTGGCAAGACTCGCCGCCGCCATTCGCTCACTGTGAACCGAGCCACGCCGGATACGACCCGGATCGACGCGTCGATTGTCGTTCCCTTCATCATCTTCACCGGCGTCTGGGGATCGACCTGGATCGTCATCCGCGACCAGATCGGCACCGTGCCGCCGCAATGGTCGGTGGCCTATCGCTTCACCATTGCCGCAGTCGCCATGGCGCTGGTCGCCAGGTGGAAGGGCCAGTCGCTGAAGATCGACCGCGGCGGTCTGATCGCCGCGCTGGTGCTTGGCGTCACCCAGTTTAGCGTCAACTTCAACAGCGTCTACATGGCCGAACGCTTCATCACGTCCGGTGTCGTGGCGACGGTGTTCGCGCTCCTGCTGATCCCCAACAGCCTGCTCGCATGGGCTTTCCTCGGCCAGAAGCCCAATGCCCGCTTCCTCTGGGCAGGGCTGGTCGCGGTTGCGGGCGTCGCATTGCTGTTCGTCCACGAACTGCGCAGCAGCCCGCTGGCCGGCAGGGACATCGCGATCGGGCTTGCATTCACCCTGGCCGGCCTGATGGGTGCCTCGTCAGCCAACGTCTACCAGGCCGGCAAGGAAGCCCGCCGCCATCCGCTGCTGGCGCTGCTGGCCTGGTCGATGGCGATCGGAGCAGTCATTGATATCTGCCTTGCCTTCGCCGTCGCCGGCCCGCCCGTAGCGGAGGCGCGCCTCGGCTACTGGGCCGGCGTGCTTTACCTCGCCCTGTTCGGATCGGTGCTGTGCTTCGCGCTCTATTTCCCGGTGGTGCGCAAGATCGGGCCCGGCAAGGCCGCCTATTCGAGCGTGCTGGTCCCCATCATCGCCATGAGCCTGTCGACCATCTTCGAAGCCTATCGCTGGAGCCCGCTGGCGATTGCCGGCGCGGTGCTTTCGCTCGGCGGAATGCTCCTTGCCCTCGCCGGACGGCGGCGGCCAACGCTTGTGACCGCGCCCGACGCCGCCTAAGTCCGTCGCCATGTCTGACGTACTTGTGCACCCCGAAGCGCCGGCCGCGCCGGAACATGTCGCAATCTATCGCAAGGATTATCGGCCGCCCGACTGGCTGGTGCCCGAAGTCAGGCTGGAGCTGGAGCTAGATCCCGAACGAACCGGGGTCCGCTCCACGCTCAACGTCCAGCGCAACGGCGAGCATGACCGGCATCTGCGGCTTGCCGGCGGCGAGCTGAAGCCGCTTTCGGTCCGCATCGACGGCAGCGACGCACCCTGGACATTGGACCGCGACACGCTCGTCATCGAGGTTGCGGGCGACCAGGCGATTATCGAGACCGAGGTCGAGATTTCGCCCGCCGCCAACAGCACGCTCACCGGCCTCTACGCCTCGGGCGGCAATCTCTGCACGCAGTGCGAGAGCGAGGGTTTCCGGCGCATCACCTTCCACCCCGACCGGCCGGACGTTCTGTCGCGCTACTCGGTCAGGATGAGCGCCGACAAGATGCGCTTCCCAATCCTTCTGGCGAACGGCAATCTGGTCGCCAGTGGCGACACCGAGGACGGACGCCACTGGGCCGAATGGGACGACCCCTTCCCCAAGCCCAGCTATTTGTTCGCGCTGGTCGCCGGCGATCTTTCCGCCAACCGCGACCGCTTCACGACGATGAGCGGACGCGAGGTCGAGCTCGCCATCTGGGTTCGCGAAAAGGACCTGCCCAAGACCGAGCATGCCATGCAAAGCCTGAAAGCGGCGATGCGCTGGGACGAAGAGGTCTACGGCCGCGAATATGACCTTGACCTGTTCAACATCGTCGCGGTCGACGACTTCAATTTCGGGGCCATGGAGAACAAGGGCCTCAACATCTTCAATTCGCGCTACATTCTGGCGGACGCCGACACCGCCACGGACGTCGATTTCGACAATATCGCCGGCGTCGTCGCGCACGAATATTTCCACAACTGGTCCGGCGACCGAGTGACCTGCCGCGACTGGTTCCAGTTGAGCCTGAAGGAAGGCTTCACCGTCTTCCGCGACCAGAGCTTCTCGGCCGACATGGGTTCGGCGGCGGTCAAGCGGATCGAGGACGTCCGACTGCTTCGCGCCGCACAGTTTCCCGAAGATGCCGGCCCGCTTGCCCATCCGGTACGGCCGGAAAGCTATATCGAGATCACCAATTTCTACACGGCGACCGTCTACAACAAGGGTGCCGAGGTGATCGGCATGATGCGGACGATCCTCGGCGACGAGGCGTTCCGCAAGGGCAGCGATCTCTATTTCGAGCGCCACGACGGCCAGGCCGTGACCTGCGAGGACTTCGTCAAGGCGATGGAGGATTCGAGCGGCGTCGACCTTTCCCAGTTCCGGCTGTGGTACAGCCAGGCAGGAACGCCGCAGGTCACCGCCAGCCTCGATCATGATCCGGCGTCGGCTTCGGCAACGCTTCGCCTGTCGCAACGCGTTCCCGATACGCCCGGGCAGGCCGGCAAGCAGCCGATGGTAATTCCGCTGAAGACGGCCCTGATCGGTCAGCGTAGCGGGGCAACGGTTGGAGAAGAGCGGCTGATCCTGTTGAACGACGCGGAAGAAACCGTCTGCTTCTTCGGCATCGACGAACCTCCTTTGCTGTCGATCAATCGGGACTTCTCGGCGCCCGTCATGCTCGAGGTCGAGCGTCAATCGGGCGAGCTCGAGAAGCTGGCAGAGGTCGATGGCAACCCGTTCGCCCGGTACGAAGCATGCCAGGAACTGATGTTCCGGGCACTGATCGACGGGACTCGCGGCGGACCGGCCGACCCATCGGCAGTCATTGCCGCAGTTCGCGGCACCTTGCGCTCCAACGAGCTGGATCCGGCCTATAAGGGCGAAGCTCTGCTTCTTCCCAGCGAGGGCTTGATCGGCGATCGGATGGAGCTGGTCGATCCCGACGCGATTCACCGCAGCCGTGAAGCGCTGCGGCGGGCCATCGGCGCGGAGCTTGCTTCGGAACTGGCGCAGGCCCAGGCTGCAACCGCTGCAGGATCGGACCTGTCGGCATCCGCCAAGGGCGTGCGCAAGCTCAAGACGGTCGCACTATGGCTATTGGCCGGTGGCGATCCGGAACGCGGAGCGGCCACGGCCAAGGCGCAGTTCGACCGGGCCGACAGTATGACCGACCGCCAGGGGGCGCTATCGGTATTGACTAGCCTTGACGGCCCGGAACGCGAAGAAGCCTTCGCGGTCTTCTATCAGCGCTACCGCGATGACAGCCTGGTCCTGGACAAATGGTTCGCCCTCCAGGCAGCCGCGCAGCGGAGCGATACGGTCGACGTCGTCGAAGCGCTTGCTCGCCATGACGATTTCGGAATCCGCAATCCGAACCGCTGGCGGGCGCTTGTCAGCAACTTCGCCGCCAATCAGTGGGCGTTCCACCATGCTTCGGGACGCGGCTATCGGTTCGTCGCGGACATGATTCTGGAGGTCGACCGCATGAACCCGCAGGTCGCGGCTCGGCAGGTGCCGTCGCTCGGCCGCTGGCGCCGGTTCGAGGCGAAGCGCGGCGAGATGATGCGCAAGGAACTGGAACGGATTGTCGCGACGCCCGGAATTTCCAGGGATGTCTACGAACAGGCGTCGAAAAGCCTGGCCTAATTCTGGCCGGCCCAATTGCCGGCATTATAGGCGCAATGACCCGCCAGCAGGATCAGGACAATCATCGCCACCGCGATGAGGCCGACCTTTGCGTTGTGGCTCAACTACCGCCTACCCACTGGGCGACTTCCATCGCAACGCGGTTGGCGGCGGCGTTGATTGCCGGAGCGACCGAGGATGCGGTTCCGTCCGCGGGTTCCCGGGCTTCGAAGCGGCGGGTCGAAACGGCGCTTCCGCCGGCTTGTGCCATGGCGGCATCATAGCGCACAACGACCGCGCCTTCCTGCGCATCATAGCCGAAGCGGGTAAGGTTGCCGCTGATCGTCAAGCCGGGATCGAGCGTCGACTGGTTCGGATCGAGGACGACTCGGTTGGTCATCCGGGTGACGGTTTCGGTCAGCAGGTCCTGGAACAACCGGTCGGGCGTATCGACCCAGGTCAGATCCTCGACATAGGCGATGGCGATCGGTCCAGAATGGACTGGCATCCGGGTCGTCCGAATTTCTTTCGGAATGACCGGGATTGCGATGGTCACGGCCTCGCCCGGGCCAGCCGTGCGAGCGACGCTCTCCGGTGCCGGGGCCTGGGGAGTGAGGGTCAGCAGCCAGGGCGGAGCTTTGCCGCCGCCAAGCAGCCCGCCCAGGCAGGCGGTCAGACTGAGTGCCAGCGCAACCGGCGCGGCTACGCGCAACATTCGGCTCATTGTTTCTTCCCCGGTTTATAGTCGGGCAGTTTTTCGGGTCCCAGCGCACCGCCCACACCCTCTCCCTCAAGGCGCTCGGAGAAGCCCTTCAAAGAGGTCGACAATTCCCGAAGGTCGCGGACCAGCCGATTGACCTCGGGAAGCGTATTCTTGCTGAAATTCTGGACCCCCGGCCTGGCGTCGGCGACCATCGAATCCAGGTTCTCGGCCGACCGCTGGACGGCGGCAATCGCCTTGCGAAGATCCTCCGCGGCAGGCTGCCCCTGCTCAATCACCAGCCGGTTGGTGCTGTCCGCGAGTACTCCGACCCGCTGCGCAGTAATCCCGGCCTGGCGCGCGGCAATGCGTGCGTCGCCGATCGCGTCGGCAAGATCGGGCGCCCGGGCAGCGAGCACGTCGGTGGTCTTCTGAACATTTTCGAGGATGTCGGAAATGGAGTTCTGGTTGCGATCGGAAAGCAGCTCGGTCAGCCGTTCGGTCAGCCGCTGGATGCGGTCGATCAGTTCCGGCGCCGAATTCAACAGCGCGCCGAGGCCGCCGGAGCTGGCGGGGATGACCGGGCACCCTTGCGGGCCGACCTGGGTCAGCGGCTGCCCGCCCTTGACCGCTCCCTCAAGCGCGATTTCGCTGACCCCAGTGAAGCCGACGCCCTTGATCTGGGCGGTGGTGCCCTGAAGGACCGGAGTTTGGGAATCGACCTGTACCCGGACCCAGACAAATTCCGGACGATCGGGAAGAAGGCTGATTTTTTCGATCTGGCCGACCGGAACGCCCTGGAAGTTAACCGCAGAGCCCTTGTTGAGCCCGCCGACGCCTTGGCTGAAATAGATGTCGAAGCATTTGGTGGCCTTGTTCGAAAGGCCCGCCAGCCACACGATGAAGATCAGCAAGCCGACCAACAGGGCCAGCGTGACGGTGCCGACAAGCACGTAATTCGAACGCGTTTCCATCGGCGCTAGTGCCCCTTCAACCCGGCTGCCGCGGCGCGTCCGCGAGGCCCGTTAAAATATTCTTGAATCCAAGGATGGTCCAAGGCGAGCAATTCTTCAATCGTTCCGACTGCGACGACTTTTCTGTCGGCCAGCACGGCGATGCGATCGCAGATCGCCAAAAGCGTATCGAGATCATGGGTGATGAGAAATACCGTCAGCTCGAGCCGCTTCTGCAGCGCAAGGATTAGTTCGTCGAACCCGGCGGCGCCGATCGGGTCCAGTCCCGCGGTGGGTTCGTCCAGGAACAGCAACTCCGGATCGAGCGCCAACGCCCGCGCGAGGCCCGCGCGTTTCCTCATGCCGCCCGAAAGCTCGGACGGGAATTTCGGCCCGGCGTCGGGCGGAAGGCCCGACATGGCGATCTTGTAGCTGGCGATTTCGTCGAGCAGCGGCGGCTTGATGAAGGGAAAATATTCCCGGATCGGAACCTCGACATTCTCAGCCACCGTCAATGTCGAGAATAGGGCGCCGTTCTGGAACAAAACCCCCCAGCGGCGGCGGATATTCTTCGCCTCATCCTCTTCGCGGCCAATCATATTTTCGCCGAGGACGTGAACCTCGCCCGTTTCGGGAATCTGAAGACCGATAATCGAACGCATCAGTACGGACTTGCCGGTGCCCGAACCGCCAACCACCCCCAGGATCTCGCCCCGACGTACGTCGAGGTCCAGATCCTCGTGAATGACCTGCTCTCCGAAGCTGTTCCTGAGCCCGCGGATGGTGATGATGTTCTCGTGGCTCATATCCACCCGACCTGGGAAAAGAAGACCGCGAAAACAGCATCGATTACAATGACGAGGAAGATCGCCTGGACGACGGCAGCAGTCGTCCGGGTACCGACCTCTTCGGAGTTGCCCTCCACCAGCATGCCCTGGAAGCAACCCGTGAGCGCGATGATGAACCCGAACACGGGGGCCTTGATGAGCCCGACCCACAGGTCGCGGATCGGCGTAACCTCTTGCAATCGCTGAATGAATGTCAGCGGCGGAATTCCAAGGTCGGCCCAGACATAGATGCCGCCGCCAAGCAGGGACATCATCATCGCGTAAAAGGCCAGCAGCGGCATCATGACCACCGCGGCGAAAATCCGCGGAAGGACCAATGCCTCGATCGGCGAAACGCCGATGGTCCGCATTGCGTCGATTTCCTCGGTAATC
>DASTVY010000076.1:0-4893 GCA_035758865.1 Sphingomicrobium sp.
GCGCAGACGCTGCCGCAGGCCCGTTTCAGAATCGCCGCGGACTGCGGGTGTCTTCCGTTCAGTCACCAGATCGTTCTCCGTTGTGAGGCTGGTTGCGGTTTCGCCGGTGCTCGCCGCGCCCTCGATGATCGTATCGGTGCCTTCGGGAAGGTCGGTCCTGTTGTCGCCCATTTTGCGAGTCCTCCTATTCCGATCTCAACCCGGAAGCACCACTGCCGTTCCTGCCTGCAGGGGCGAAAGTTGCACGGTCCGGCGCGCCGCCTATAGGTGCAGCGCGCACCAAAATCATTACGCTTCCGCAAGAAGGATTTCCATGACCGCGATCGTCGACGTCTTCGCCCGCCAGATCCTCGACAGCCGGGGAAATCCGACGGTCGAGGTTGACGTCACCCTCGAGGACGGGAGCATGGGCCGCGCGGCAGTCCCGTCCGGCGCCTCGACGGGTGCCCACGAGGCGGTGGAGCTGCGCGACGGCGACAAGGACCGCTGGGGCGGCAAGGGTGTCGAAAAGGCGATCCGGGCCGTCAACGGCGAGATTTCGGACGCGGTGCTCGGCATCGATGCGGAGGACCAGACCGAGCTCGACCTGACGCTCAACACACTCGACGGGACGGACAATAAGGGCCGCCTCGGCGCGAATGCGATCCTCGGCGTCAGCCTTGCGGCGGCTAAAGCGGCCGCGGATGCCGTTGGCCTTCCACTGTACCGCTATGTCGGCGGGGTAGGGACCGACCTGCTGCCGGTGCCGATGATGAACATCCTCAACGGCGGCGCGCACGCCGATAATCCGATCGACTTCCAGGAATTCATGGTCATGCCGGTGGGTGCTCCGACATTCTCGGAAGCGCTGCGTTGCGGCACGGAAATCTTTCATTCGCTGAAGTCCGCGCTGCACAAGGCCGGTCTTTCGACCGCGGTCGGGGATGAAGGCGGTTTCGCCCCGAACATCGCCTCTGCCCGCGAGGCGCTCGATTTTATCCTCAGGTCGGTCGACTCAGCCGGGTACAAGGCAGGAACGGACGTCGTGATCGCTCTCGACTGTGCCGCGACCGAGTTTTTCAAGGACGGAAAGTACGAACTGGCGGGCGAGGGGCGGAGCCTCACGCCGGCGGAAATGGCGGCTTACCTCACGGAATTGGCTGACGCTTATCCCATCGCCTCCATCGAGGACGGGATGAGCGAGGACGACATGGAAGGCTGGAAGGCGCTCACCGATCTTCTCGGCAATCGCGTCCAGCTGGTCGGCGACGATCTCTTCGTAACGAATGAGAAGAGATTGGCGCAAGGCATTGAAAACGGGATTGCTAACTCGATCCTGGTGAAGGTCAACCAGATCGGAACTTTGACCGAGACGATCAATGCTGTCCGCCTTGCCCAGACTTCCGGCTATACCGCAGTGATGTCGCACCGCTCGGGGGAAACCGAGGATTCGACCATAGCGGATCTGGCTGTCGCGCTCGCCTGCGGACAGATCAAGACCGGCAGCCTCGCGCGGTCCGACCGGACGGCCAAGTACAACCAGCTTCTGCGGATCGAAGAAGAGCTTGGCGATACAGCGCGTTATCCGGGGATTGCGGCACTGAAAGCATACAAGCCGGCCTAATCCACAGGATTATCCACCAAAGGGCTATTTCCCCTTGCGTTCACGAGGCCTTCGTGATTCTTAAGAATCCCATGGGGGGTGGTACTCGCAGCTTTGGTTTGATGCGCCGGGCGTTCTGGCCCGCGCTTGCCCTCATCGTCGTCGGGAATTTCGCGGGCTATGCGGTCGCCGGACCCAACGGCCTGCTGGCTTGGGGCGGCTATCACCGCGATCTCCAGGAGCGGAAAATCGAGCTCGCCAAACTAGAGGCCGAAAAGGCGCAGCTTCGGCATCGCTCGACCTTGCTCGACCCGCGCAAGGCCGATCCGGATATCGCCGATGAACTGGTGCGTCGCGACCTGGGGCTCGTCCGTCCCGATGAGGTCATCGTCCCTCTCGACTAATGCTTGCTGTAGCTCTGATCCTCGCGGCGGCGCCGGTCCGCTTGCCTCCTGTCGAGCAATGTGTCGGCGATCCCAATTTCAATCGCGTCCGTCGGCAGCTCGAAAGAGTGGTCGAGGCGCGCGATCTGGACGGCCTGCTGTCGCTCACGTCCGATGACGTCAGGGCAAGCTTCGGGGGGCGTTCCGGACGCGAAGGATTCACCGATTATTGGACGGTGGCCTCGGAAGATCGCGAGCTCCTCTGGACCGAGCTCCGGAGCGCGCTTCGACTGGGCTGCGCGCAGGCCAAGGATGGGGAGGGAAACCCGTATCGCGCGATCCCCGGAATGTTCGTGACCGGTGATGATCTGGACGGCTATTCGAGGTGGGTCGCGCTGCCTGGCGCCGTTCTGCGCGGTCAGGCGAATGCGAGCTCGCCGGCAAAAATGCGCCTGCCCGCCTGGACGGTGTTGACGGAAGTCGATCACATCGGCGGCTCGTGGATCCAGGTCCGCACGCCGAAAGGACGTTTGGGCTATGTTTCCACGGAGCAGGCGCGGAGCTTGCTCGACTATCGCATCATCTTCGGACGTCGCGGCGGCGAATGGCGCATCACGGCCTTCGTCGCCGGCGATTGACGCTACGGCTGCCATTGCCGCGTGGGGCGGTGCAACCTATAGACGCGCCGCTCACTCCAATTCGGGCGATTGAAGAGGATTCACGTGGCGCGTTCCGCGAAGACCAAAGCCGCTGCCGGTGCAGCCCAGCCAATCCCTAATTGGGAACGCCCGCCCGAACCCAAGCGCTACGAGCCGACCCGCGACGAGCTGCTGGAATTCTACAAGCAGATGCTGCTCATCCGCCGCTTCGAGGAGCGGGCGGGGCAGCTCTACGGGCTCGGCCTGATCGGGGGCTTCTGCCACCTCTACATCGGCCAGGAAGCGGTTGCCGTCGGCCTCCAGTCGGCGATGAAGGTCGGCCGCGACAGCGTCATCACCGGCTACCGCGACCATGGTCACATGCTCGCTTACGGGATCGACCCGAAGGTCATCATGGCGGAGTTGACCGGACGCGCCGCGGGCATCTCCAAGGGCAAGGGCGGCTCGATGCATATGTTCAGCGTCGAGCATGGTTTCTACGGCGGCCACGGCATCGTCGGGGCACAGGTTGCTCTGGGCACCGGCCTCGCGTTCAAGCATCAATATTCAAAAGATGGCGGCACCTGCCTTGCCTACTTCGGCGACGGCGCGGCCAACCAGGGCCAAGTCTATGAAAGCTTCAACATGGCGAAGCTGTGGGGCCTGCCGGTCATCTACGCGATCGAGAACAACAAGTACGCCATGGGTACGGCGGTCGAGCGCTCGGCATCCGAGCCATTGTTCTACCGGCGCGGCGAGAGCTTCCGCATTCCCGGCATCCAGGTCGACGGCATGGACGTGCTGGCGGTTCGCGGCGCCGCCGAAGAGGCGATGGCCTGGACCCAGGCAGGCAAGGGCCCGATCATCCTCGAGCTGATGACCTACCGCTATCGCGGCCACTCCATGTCCGACCCGGCCAAGTATCGCACACGCGAGGAAGTGCAGGGCTATCGCGAGCAGCACGACCCGATCGAACACGCCGCCAAGGACCTGGAGGCAATGGGCGTGAAGGAAGACGAGCTCAAAGCAATCGACAAGGAGATCAAGGACATCGTGGTCGAGGCTGCGAAGTTTGCCGAGGAAGCGCCGGAGCCCGATGCGTCCGAGCTTTACACTGACGTCTTGGTGGAGACCTACTGATGGCGACCGAGCTGAAGATGCCGGCGCTGTCGCCGACAATGGAAGAAGGCACGCTGGCCAAGTGGCTGGTCAAGGAAGGCGACGACGTGAAGTCGGGCGACATCCTGGCCGAGATCGAGACCGACAAGGCCACGATGGAGTTCGAGGCCGTCGACGAAGGCAAGATCGCCAAGATCCTGGTTCCGGAAGGAACGGACGGGGTGAAGGTGGGCCAGCCGATCGCCCTGCTCGCGGCCGACGGTGAGACCGTCAGCGACGCTCCGCCTGCTTCGGCCAAGGCTGAAGAGGCGCCCAGGGTCGAAGTGCCGCTCCCGGCCGACCAGCAGGCGGAGCCGACGCCGACGCCGCACGTATTCGAAACTGCTGCCCGCGAGCTTGTCGCCGATGTCGCCAGGACTGTCGACGAGCCGGACGTGCCGGAAGGCACGCCATTGGTCAGCACGACCGTTCGTGAAGCGCTGCGCGACGCGATGGCCGAGGAGATGCGCAAGGACGAGCGCGTCTTCGTGATGGGCGAGGAAGTCGCCGAGTACCAGGGCGCCTACAAGGTGACGCAGGGACTCTTGCAGGAGTTCGGTCCGAAGCGCGTCGTCGACACGCCAATCACCGAATATGGCTTTGCGGGCCTCGGTTCCGGCGCGGCCATGGGCGGCCTGAAGCCCATCATCGAGTTCATGACCTTCAACTTCGCCATGCAGGCGATCGACCACATCATCAATTCGGCCGCGAAGACGAACTACATGTCGGGCGGCCAGATGGGCTCGCCGATCGTGTTCCGCGGGCCCAACGGCGCCGCCTCGCGCGTCGCCGCCCAGCATTCGCAATGCTATGCCAGCTGGTACGCCCATTGCCCGGGCCTCAAGGTGGTGTCGCCGTGGTCGGCGGCGGATGCCAAGGGGCTGCTCAAGGCGGCGATCCGCGATCCGAATCCGGTCATCTTCCTCGAGAACGAGGTGCTCTACGGCCAGTCCGGCCCGGTGCCGGACGATCCGGATTTCACCGTGCCGCTCGGCAAGGCGAAGATCGTGCGCCCCGGCAAGGACGTGACCCTGGTCAGCTATTCGATCGGCGTGGGCGTCGCTCTCGAGGCCGCACAGGAGCTGATGGCGGAAGGCATCAATGCGGAGGTCATCGACCTGCGCACGCTGCG
>DASTVY010000128.1:0-3429 GCA_035758865.1 Sphingomicrobium sp.
GGCCAAGGCCCGAAACAAGGCGTTGTTCATCCAACTCGACAAGGACAAAAACGGCCATTTGAGCCAGTCCGAATTTGCAGGACTTCCGTCGTCTGCGCCGGTCGCCAACGGCCAGTCCATGATTGCGAGGATGGACGGCAATCGCGACAGCCAGATCAGCCTTACCGAGCACCGGACCGCGACGGTTGCCAATTTCGACCGGATCGACACCGACAAGGATGGAATTGTGACCTCCGCCGAAATGAAAGCGGGCGGGGTCAAGCCGCGCTGACGTTCCTAGCGCCGCTTCAGCAATTCTTCGACGATCTTGTCCGCGGCTTGCTCGGCACTCATGGCGGTGGTGTCGATCCAAAGCTCGGGCTGTTCCGGTGGCTCATAAGGGCTGTCGATGCCGGTAAAGTTGGGTAGCTCTCCGGCTCGTGCCTTAGCGTAAAGACCCTTGACGTCACGACGTTCAGCCTCGGCCAGCGGCGTGTCGATGAAAATCTCCACAAATTCGCCTTCGGCCATCATCCCCCGAACCATGTCGCGCTCCGCCCGGAACGGCGAAATGAAGGCAGTGAGAACGATCAGTCCCGCGTCGGTCATCAGCTTGGCGACTTCGCCCACGCGCCGGATATTCTCAATTCGATCTGCCTCGGTGAATCCAAGATCCTTGTTGAGCCCGTGACGGACATTGTCCCCGTCGAGGAGGAAGGTGTGTCGGCCAAGCGCGGCGAGCTTCTTTTCAACAAGGTTGGCGATGGTCGATTTGCCCGCCCCGCTAAGGCCCGTGAACCACAGCACCGCAGGATTCTGTCCCTTGAGTCGCGAATGAGTTTCCCTTCCGACGTCGAGCGCCTGCCAATGGACATTCTCCGCGCGCCGGAGAGCGAAGTGCAGCATGCCCGCCGCGACCGTCGCATTGCTCAGCTTGTCGATCAGGATGAAGCCGCCGAGCTGCCGATTGGGAGGTCCACCGGCGCTGTCCTGATAGGGCTCGAAAACGATCGGCCGGTCGGTCGTTATCTCGGCAACGCCGATCGAATTGAGCTCAAGCGTTTTCGCAGCCAGCTCTTCCATCGTGTTGACGTTGAGCTGGTGCTTGGGATGCGCGACCGTCGCTGTGGCGCTCTGCGTCGCCAGCTTCAGCCAATAGCCACGGCCCGGGATCATCGGCTCGTCCGACATCCAGATGATCGTCGCTTCGAACTGGTCGGCGGCGTGCGGGGGATTTCTGGCGGCGGCGATGACGTCTCCGCGAGAACAGTCGATTTCCTGGGTCAGCGTTAACGTAACCGACTGGCCTGCAACCGCTTGGGCCAAATTGCCGTCCATCGTCACAATCTTGTCAATCCGACCGATGCGGCCGGAAGGAAGGATCCGAACCTCATCGCCTGGAACTACGCGGCCACCCGAGATCTGGCCGGCGAAGCCGCGGAAATGCTGGCCCGGCCGATTGACCCACTGCACCGGCATTCGGAATGGCTTGGACTCGTCAGCATTGCTGTCGATCGGGACGGTCTCGAGATGCTCGAGAAGGGTTGGCCCCTGGTACCAGCCCATCGTCTCTCCAGGGGCGGCGACATTGTCACCATTGAGACCCGACACGGGAATTGCGATCCATTCGCTAATGCCGATTTGCTCCGCAAAGGCGCGGTAGTCGGCAACGATGGCATCGAACAGGTCCCAGTCGTAGTCGACCAGGTCCATCTTGGTGACCGCAAGCACCAAACGGCGGATCCCGACAAGCTGGGCCAGGATCGAATGGCGGCGCGTCTGTTCCAACACACCCTTGCGAGCATCGACCAGCAGCAGGGCGAGGTCGGCGGTTGAAGCGCCGGTGACCATGTTGCGCGTATACTGTTCGTGCCCCGGAGTGTCGGCGACGATGAACTTGCGCTTCGATGTCGCGAAGAAACGATAGGCGACGTCGATGGTGATGCCTTGCTCCCGCTCCGCGCTAAGGCCATCGACCAGCAGTGCGAAATCGATTGCTCCGCCCTGGGTTCCGACCCGTTTGCTGTCCGCCTCCAGTGCCGCCATCTGGTCGTCGAAAATCTGGCGCGTTTCGAACAACAGTCGTCCGATCAGCGTCGACTTTCCATCGTCGACGCTGCCGCAGGTGATGAAGCGCAGCAGCTCTTTCGATTTCTGGCGTTCCAGATAGGCGCTGATGTCGCTGGCGATGAGATCGCGTTCGTCGGCGTGCGGAAGGGCCATCAGAAATAGCCCTCCTGCTTTTTCTTCTCCATCGACCCATCGCCGGAATCGCGATCGATGATGCGTCCTTGCCGCTCGCTGGTAGTAGCCAGCAGCATTTCCTGCACGACCTTTTCGATCGTGTCTGCCTCGCTTTCGACCGCCCCCGACAGTGGATAGCAGCCGAGTGTGCGGAACCGGACCGATCGCGTATCCACTTGTTCCCCGTCGCTAAGCCGAAACCGGTCGTCATCGACCATGATGATCAATCCGTCGCGTTCCACCACCGGCCTTGGGGCGGCAAGATAGAGTGGGACGATCTCGATATTCTCGCGCAGGATATATTGCCAGACGTCCAGCTCCGTCCAATTGGACAGCGGGAAGACGCGCATCGACTCTCCGGGGTTCTTGCGGACATTGTAGAGCGACCAAAGCTCCGGCCGCTGCCCTTTTGGATCCCAGCGATGGCTGGCGTTGCGGAAGGAGAAGATCCGTTCCTTTGCCCGGCTTTTCTCTTCGTCTCGCCGGGCTCCGCCAAACGCTGCATCGAACCCATACATGTCGATGGCCTGTTTGAGGCCCTCCGTCTTCCAAAGGTCGGTATGCAACGGCCCATGGTCGAAGGGGTTGATGCCCCGCGATTCCGCCTCCGGATTCTTGTAGACAAGGAGCTCGACACCGCCCTCACTGCCGACCTTGTCGCGAAGGGCGTACATGTCCCTGAACTTCCAGTTCGTGTCGACGTGAAGCAGGGGGAACGGCAGTGGCGCGGGATGGAATGCCTTGCGGGCAAGATGCAGCATCACCGCACTGTCCTTGCCGATCGAATAGAGCATCACCGGCCGGGAAGCCTCCGCAACCGTTTCACGCATGATGTGGATGCTCTCGGCCTCGAGACGGTCGAGATGAGTTAGCGCCTGCATTCAATCACCCAGATGCGGGTGCCCCCGCCGACAGTTTTGCGATCAGTTTGTTTTGCCTTCAATCGCATCTGCCAGTGGTTTGAGGCCATCGCCATATTTTTTCCAGCGCTTCACCGCCGTTTTGTAAATCGGCTTGCGGACCTGGGCGACACTGGCGGTTTTCACCGGGCGGTCCGACTTGTGGAATTCCAGACACTTGTCGTTCCAATCGAGACCCAGGAATTCGATCAGCGCCTTCGCTTCCTTTTCGGTGTTGGCGACGACGTCTTCATAGACGACTGTCTTGATCGTCCCCTTGGGCAACACCTTTTCCCAATGTGCCATG
>DASTVY010000157.1:0-9632 GCA_035758865.1 Sphingomicrobium sp.
CAATTTGCCGTCAACCTGCGCGCCAGCGCGCCGGTCAACAGCCAACGTGGAGCCGAGGCGGCAGTGGGCATTCGGTATCAGCCGTTCCAGGCCTGGCCGGTGGCCGCAACCCTGGAAAGACGCCAGGGCTTCCGGGACTATGGCCGCAACGCCTTCGCACTGTTCGCGGAAGGCGGTGTCTATGGCCGGCCGATGCCGTGGCAATCTGTGCTCGACGGCTATTTCCAAGCAGGCGTGGTCGATTTCAACAATCCCGACTGGTTCGTCGACGGGCAAATCGCGGTCAGCCGGCCGATTTGGCGCAATTTGTCGGGGGGGCTTGGCGTTTGGGGAGGAGCACAGCCTCGCCTCAATCGGCTTGACGTCGGACCTCGCCTTTCGCTTCGAGTGGGTCGCGGAATGCGGGCGCATCTCGACTATCGGCTGAATGTCGTCGGCAATGCAGCACCAGGATCGGGCGCGGTCGTCACGCTGGCAGGTGACTTTTAGGATTACGCGAAAATCCAGCGCGGTTGCCTTGGTTTTGCCGCCGAAATGCGGCTAGCGTCGGCGCCGCTACATAATGGACATCTACCTCCCCATCGCCGGCATGTCGGTCAACGCGCTACTGATCGTGGCGCTGGGCGGGCTGGTCGGGCTCTTGTCGGGAATGTTCGGCGTCGGCGGCGGCTTCCTGACGACTCCATTGCTCATCTTCTACGGCATTCCGCCCACGGTCGCGGTCGCCAGTGCAACCACCCAGATCACCGGATCCTCCGTTTCCGGGGTCTATGCCCATATGCGGCGCGGCGGCGTCGACCTGAAAATGGGGCTGGTAATGATAGCCGGCGGCATGATTGGGAGTTTCGCGGGCGCCGGGCTTTTTCGAGTTCTGCAAAACAGCGGGCAAATCGACCTCGTCATCGGCTTCCTCTACGTCCTTCTGCTGGGCGGGATCGGCGGCCTGATGCTGAAGGACGCGTTGGTCGCATTGGGCTGGGTAAAGATCAGCGAGCCCAAGGAGCGCCCGCGCCATAATCGCTGGATCGCAAGCCTGCCGCTCCGCTGGCGCTTCTATGCATCGGGTCTTTATCTCTCACCGCTGGCGCCACTGGCGCTGGGCTTCGCCGCCGGTGCGATGACCGTCCTCTTGGGCATCGGTGGCGGGTTCATCCTCGTCCCGGCGATGATCTACCTGCTGGGAATGGCGCCTCGGGTCGTGGTCGGGACCAGCCTGATCATGATCCTGGCCGTCAGCGCGGTGACCACCATGGTTCATGCGATGACGACCCAGGCGGTCGACATCGTGCTTGCCGCATTATTGCTGGTGGGCGGAGTCATCGGCGCACAATATGGAGCCATCCTCGCAACCCGCCTGAAGCCCGACCTGCTCCGAATGGCGCTGGCCATCATCATCCTGCTCGTCGCGCTAAGAATGTTGCTTGGCCTCACCTGGCGGCCCGACGAGATCTTCACGATCGAGTATCTGTGAAGAAGGCGTTGATCCTGGTTGGCCTTGCGCCGCTGCTCCTGGCCCAGAGCGAGCCGAAGCTGGTGCCTGACATCAGCGCCCGTTCGATCGAGATCCGTTACAGCTTCACGGGTGCCCAGCTGCTTTTGTTCGGAGCCATTCTCTACCCGGGCGGCCGGGTGCCCAAGAAGCCCGCGGACGTCATCGTCGTCCTGAAAGGCCCGGTGGAACCGATCCTGGTCCGCCAGAAGCAGAAGATCGCCGGTATCTGGATGAACGCCGACTCCAACCGATTTCGCTCGGCTCCAGGCTTTTATGCCGTCGCATCGTCAGCGCCCGTGCGGGAATTGGTCGATGAGCGAACGGCGGCCATTTACGAACTTGGCCTTCAGGACCTGCAATTGTCGCCGGGTGGCGGCTCTCTGCCGGAAAAGGAGCGGCGGTTCGAAGCCGGCCTTTCGGACCTCCGCAAGCGCCAGGGCCTCTACGCGGAACATCCGCACGGCGTGGAAATTGCCGATGGCGTGCTCTACCGCGCGCGAATCTCAATCCCCAGCCAGGTTCCGGTGGGGACCTATACCGCCGAGACCTTCCTGGTCGACGATGGCAAGGTGATCGCCGCCGCAACCCGCGAGATCGAGATCGGCAAATCCGGTTTCGAACGGTGGGTCGAGCGCACGGCGAACCGCCACGGTTTCCTGTACGGCCTCGCGTCGGTGCTTTTGTCTCTGGTGCTCGGATGGGCTGCCGCCGAAATCTTCCGCCGCCGCCGCTAGGCCGGAATCTGAGTGTCTAAAGCCAATCTTAACCGGTCTCGGCTAATCCGTTCGCAACCTTAATGATTCACGAGGGTGGCGTACGTCCATGAACGATCAACCGAACCTGAAGCAGTTCCTCGATGAGATGAGCAGCTACGCGGACCATGATGCCGCGCAGGGAGCCGCGTCGCCTTCGAAAACCGGCATCCCGCCGATCGGCCGCGTCCTGGAGATCGCCGGTTCCGGATCCCGCGTCGTGATGGACGCATCCAAAATGATGGAGCTTCAGGGCCATAGCGACCCCTCGATCGCCATGTCCGGCCAGGTCGGCAGCCAGGTAAAGATGAAGGTCGGCTCCAGCTGGCTGGTTGCCAATGTCCGCACGCTTCGCGCCGGAGATGAGGACGGTACCGTCATCGCCAATGTCGATTTCCTCGGCGAAGGCAGCCAGCGCGGTGACGGGGGCCTCACCAGCTTCCGGCGCGGCGTGACCCGCTACCCGATCCCGGGAGCAGCGATCCTTCCAGTCTCCACCGACGACATGCAGGCGATCTTCGCCGCCGACGACAGCCCGCACGTCGAGATCGGCACCGTGTATCCAACCGACGACATCCGCGGCACGCTTTACGTCGACCCGATGCTGTCGAAGCATTTCGCGATCCTGGGATCGACCGGTACCGGCAAGTCCACCTCGGTCGCCCTGATCCTCCACCGCATTTCGCAGCTGTCGCCCGAAGGTCATATCGTCATGATCGACCCGCACGGCGAATATTCCGCCGCGTTCAAGAGCTGCGGCGAGCTGTTCAACGTCGACAATCTCCAGCTGCCCTACTGGCTGCTCAATTTCGAAGAGCATTGCGAGGTCATGCTGACCACAGACGGTGCCGAGCGGCAGCGCGATGCCGACATCCTCGCCAAATGCCTGCTCGCCGCGCGGACCAAATCCACGCAGAGCCAGCAGTTCGGCAAGGTGACGGTGGATTCGCCGATCCCCTATCTGCTGACCGACCTCAACCAGATCCTGGTCGCCGAAATGGGCAAACTCGATCGCGCCGGCGACACTACTCCGTACCAGCGGCTCAAGAACAAGCTGGACGAGCTTCGCGCCGATCCGCGCTACGCCTTCATGTTCTCCGGCATGCTGGTTTCAGATTCGATGGCGGGCTTCATCGCCAAGCTGTTCCGTCTGCCGAGCCATGGCCGGCCGATTTCGATCGTCGACGTGTCGGGCGTTCCGTCTGAAGTCACGTCGGTCGTCGTTTCGGTGCTTGCGCGCATGGTGTTCGACTATGCGATCTGGAGCCGGACCGAAGCGCAGCGCCCGCTGTTGCTGGTCTGCGAAGAGGCCCATCGTTACGTGCCCAAGGATGAGAGCTCGGGCGGCCAGGCCGTCCGCAAGATCCTGGAGCGCATCGCCAAGGAAGGCCGTAAATATGGCGTGTCGTTGGGCCTGATCACGCAGCGCCCGTCCGACCTTGCCGAAGGCGTGCTGTCGCAGTGCGGTACGATCATCTCGATGCGTCTCAACAACGACCGAGACCAGGCCTGCGTCCGCGCGGCGATGCCGGAAGGCGCGCGCGGCTTCCTCGATGCGATCCCGGCGCTCCGCAACCGCGAATGCATCGTTTGCGGCGAAGGTGTCGCCATCCCGATCCGGGTCCGCTTCGACGACCTGGAGCCGGAGAAGCGCCCGGCCTCGTCCGATCCGAGCTTCGCCAACAGCTGGCGGGAAACCGGCGACGAGGAAGGCATCATCCAGCGCACCGTCAAGCGCTGGCGCGGCCACGGCAAATAGGCCTTTCAACCAGGGCCAGGAAAGTTCGGCGGTCTGGCAGGACCAAGCCTTAGGGCTTGACCTGCCCCTTGCACGCACCGCCGTCCGGCCATCCGGTCCAACCCGCCCCTCGAACGAAGCGGCCGGGCTTGGCCCGCGTCGGTTCGCCGTCCTTCAGCACCTGAACTCCGTTGACGAACACGTCCCGGACGCCGGTGGCGAACTGCATCGGCTTTTCGAAGGTCGAATGGTCCGCGATGGTCACGGGATCGAACAGGACGACGTCGGCCGCCATGCCCGGCTTCAATTGACCGCGGTCCCGCAGTCCGAGATTGGATGCGGGTAGCGACGTCAGGCGCCGGATGCCTTCGGCTAGCGGAACGACCTTTTCATCGCGGACATATTTGCCAAGGAAGCGTGCAAAATTGCCGTAGGCGCGGGGGTGCGTGCTGCTCTTCAGGAACACGCCTTCGGGCGCCGACGCCTCGGCGTCGGATCCGAAGCTTACCCACGGGATCGCCGCCTGGCGGCGGACATTGTCCTCGTTCATCAGGAAGTAAATGGCTCCGGTCCGGCCCTTGTCCGCCAGCACCAGGTCAATGACAGCCTGCTCCGGGGTAATCCCGCGCTGTTTCGCGACTTCGGCAACCGTCTTGCCCATCAGAGGCTTCAGGGAAGGATCGGCGATGCTTGCCAGCAGTACCCCGCCTGGCCCCGCATGATTGTAGAGATTTTCCCAATTTTTGCCGGGCTGCACCATCTCTTTCTTGATGCGCTCGACCGTAGCCGGATCCTTGAGCCGTTCCAGCATGGCATCGACCCCGCCATCCTGCACCCAGGGCGGCATGGAGGCCGCCAGGCCGGTCCCGCCGGCCGTATAGGTGTACATATCGGCGCTAATCTTGAGGCCGGCCGCACGGGCGGCCTCCACCTTGGCGATCGCAGCGTCGATCTTGTCCCAATTGGCCCGGCCGACCTGCTTCAAATGGTATATTTCGGCCGGCGCGCCCGAGCGGCGCGAGATTTCGATCAGCTCGTCGATGCTCTCCAGCAGGCGGTCCCCCTCCGACCGCATGTGGCTGATATAGCTGCCGCCGCATCGCGCGGCTTCGGTCGTCAGGGCGACCAGCTCATCCGTCTCGGCAAAGACTGCCGGCGGATAAATGAGCGACGTGCCGACGCCCAGCGCCCCTTCTTCCATGGCCTGGCGCACCAGAGCGCGCATGCGGACCAGTTGCTCGGGCGTCGGATCGACATCATCGTCACCCAGCTCATGTTGCCGGACGGTCGTGGCGCCGACGAAGGACGCGAGGTTCATCGCCGTGCCGCGCTTCTCGACAAGGCTCAAATATTCGCCAAGCGTCGTCCATTCGATCGGATATTTGAAGTCGCCCTGCTGCTCGATGGCCAGCTTCTTCATCCGGTCGTTGAGGGGACCCATCGACCACCCCTCGCCCATCACCTCCAGCGTGACGCCCTGGCGAAGGTCGCTCTGCCCGAGTCCATCTACCAGCAGGGACTCCGTTGCCCAGCTGAGCATGTTGGTGAAGCCGGGTGAAACGGCGAGCCCCTTGGCGTCGACGACCTGCTTCGCCGAACCAGGCAAGGATTTCCCAACTGCGACAATCCGGTCGCCGTTGATCGCCACTTCACCACGATAGGGTTCCCCGCCGCTTCCATCATAGATCACACCGTTGCGGATCAGAACGTCATAGGATGGGGCCTCCGCGCCTTGTGCGGGCGCCACCTGCAAAAGGACAACTGCCAACGCAGCCGATGCAACACCATTCCGCCAAGACATGGCAGCGTCCCCTTAATGAGCCCGGATCAGCGAGCGGCCGAAGCAACGGGCGTGAAATTCAAGTCCTGATAGTCGAAACTGAAGTCGGCCGTCGGCGAAACAGCTTTCATCGTGATCTTGTCGACCTTGCCCTCGGCGTCGAGACCGAAGGTGACATAAGCCGGCTCGATCCCCCTGTCTTCGAAGCGGGCGATGAAGGTGTCGTATTGGTAGTGAACCAGCGGCCCGCTCATGCGCGGCGTTTCGTTGAAGTTGATGGCCAGGCCCGACTTGCCCTGCGAGACGGTGATCCGGCCGTACCAGGGATCCTTATATTGGCCGGCATAGCGATCGAGCGACAGCGACGGACCGATCTTGGCCGGGGTCGCCGCCTTGGTCTCCACGGCTGCCTTGGCATTGGTCAGCATGGTGGTCAGCAGAGTCTTGTAGCGTGCCGGCCAATCAGCAAAGGGACGGCCCAGATAATGGTCGAGCAGCTCATTCGTGAGCCCCCGGCGGACCGCGCCCTCTTCCGCGTTCAAGGTGATCGCGAAGCCGACATCCTTTTCGGGGATCAGCACCACCATGGTAATGAACCCGAACACGCCGCCCGAATGGGAAATGATCTTGGCGCCGCCATATTCGGAGACTTCCCAGCCGAGGGCGTAGGCCCGGAACATCGGCTTGGTCGCCTCGAAACCCGGAGGCACGGGGTTGATCGGCTCGATCGTTTCGGGGTTCCACATGGCGGCCGACGAGGCCTCGCTGAACAGGCGTCCGCCATTCTCGGTCTTGCCGTGCGACAGCTGGATCTTGAGCCATTTGGCAAGATCGTTGGCGCTCATCGCGAGCAGTCCGGCCGGGGTCGAGGCGGCACCGAGCTGATCGGTTTCGTCGAGCAGCTGCAGATCGCCGAGCCCGCGGACCGGTCCATTGATGCGGCCATGAGGATAGGCGCGGTTGGCAGTGCCGAGGCGGCCGGGCTCGTCACTGGTCGCTGTCGTGAGGCCGGCCGGCTTGTAGACATGGTCGCGGACATAGCTTTCGTAGCTTTGGCCGCTGACCGCCTCGATCAGCGCGCCGGCGACCGTGTATAGAATATTGTCATAGGCGTAGCCGCTGCGGAAGCTGGTGGCCGGCTTGATGTGCTTCAGGCCCTCGAGCATCTGGGCCCGGGTGCGCTTGCTGCGCGGAACGAACATCAGATCGCCAGCGCCGAGGCCAAGGCCGCTGCGGTGGGTCAGGAGATCGCGGACCGTCATTTCGCGGGTGACCCAACTGTCATACATCTGGAAGCCGGGCAGGCGATCGACGACCTTGTCGTCCCAGCCGAGCTTGCCCGCGTCGACCAGGGTGGCCAGAGCCGCGACCGTCACCGCCTTGCCGGTCGATCCGGTCATGAAGATGGTATCGGCGTCGACCGGGTCGTTGGTTCCGATTTTGCGGACGCCATAGCCCTTGGCCAAGACCGTTTTGCCATTCTCGACGATGGCGATCGCCATTCCGGGAGTTTCGGAGGCGAGGCGAAGCTGCTCGACCCGCTGGTCGAAGTTGGCGGGCGGTGCCGCAAGTGCCGGGTAGGCGGCGGCCAGCGCGATCAGCGCGACGGAAAGGCGGGATTTCATGAAACCTCCAACGGTGTCGAGGGGCGTGACCAAAGCCGCCAAACCCCGAAGGTCATGAGCGGCAGGACGAATATGACGAGCAGGATGTAGGCGAGCGCGCGATAGCCATTGGCAATGAGCGAAACCAGGCCGAAGCGGTCGGCAAGGAACATGCAAAAAACGAGCAGGATCAACGAAACGGTTAGGCGTGCGCGGTGGCTTAGTTCGTAGCCACGCCGGGCTTTGAGTGCCTTGGATATGCGCTCGTTGATCGCATGGACCGAGCTGGCGCCGCTTTCGAGCAGCGCGGAGAAAATCATCAGCTGGAACAGCAAGTGGAACAGCGGCAGGTCGAGGCGCTGAAGCATGAAATCGGACGGCAACGTCGCGGACGCAATGTCCGGCAAAAATGCGACCATGCAGGTGAAAAAGAGCGCGCCCGGCAGCATCGCCAGCGGCCCGGCCAAGAGCCCGGCAATGACTGCGTCGCGATTGCTGGTGAGGTGCCTCATGACCGGCAGGATGACCACCGCGCCGATGAGATTATAGCCGGCATAGATGGTGCCTCCTGCCGCCCAGTTTCCGACCGGGCTGTCGGTGGTGAAGGCAGCCCGGATCTCATCTCCGAACCGGGTGAAAGCCAGCACCACGAACAAAGCGTAGACGGCGTAGAGCAGGTAGGAGACATAGGCGAACATACGTTCGACCGAGGCATTGCCGAACGTCACGATCGCGATAATCGAAAGTCCGAGCGCAATTGTGCCCCAGACCTCGTTGAGGCCGAATACCGCTGCTCCGATCGCGCCGGCAGCGGCCCCATAAACGGCCAGAATCAGCACGATGAACAGGATGTAGGCGCCTTCGAAGAGGACCCAGCCGGGCCCAAGCAGTTGCTTGAAGAAGGTCACATAATCACGCGCTCCGAATTGCCGAGCGAAGAGGAATGTGACGATGCAGCACAGGCTGAACAGCAGCATGGACAGCGCCATCGCGGCAAGTCCGCCCCAGGTACCGCTCGGCAGGAAGAATTCCGCGAGCTCGCGCCCGGTCGCGTAGCCGCCGCCGATGACCACCGCCTTGAAGGCAAAGCCCGGCAGCAAATAACGTTGAAATCGGGACGAACCGTTTGGCTTCGACATGTCCATCGGCCTAGCCCTGGCAGCGGTCGAGAAGCTGATCGAATGCCGGTCCGCCCCGCAAGGGGTCTGCAACGGGAAGGGCCAGCCGATCGCTTTCCGCAGCGATCAACCGATCGGCCTGATCGTCGGAATAGCCTGACGTGTTCAGGCTGACTCCGGCACAACGGATGCCTGGATTGGTTAGCCTGCCCAGCGCAACCGTTTGGGCAATCACTTCCTCGATCGTCGGAAGCCTGAAGTCCGGATAGCCGAGCACATGGGTCCGGCCAGGCTCGTGACACACAATGAACATATCGGGCTGGCTGCCGTGCAGGAGCCCGAGCGTTACCGACGCATAGGCCGGATGGAACAGGCTGCCCTGACCCTCGATGACGTCGATGTGATTGTCGTCGGCCGCCGGAGTCAGCATTTCCGCGGCACCGGCAATGAAGTCGGACACGACCGCATCGATCGGGATTCCAGATCCGGCGATCATGATGCCGGTCTGGCCGGTCGCTCGGAAGGTTGCGTCCAGCCCCCGGGCCCGAAGACCGCGAGCGACCGATAGCGCGGTGTATTTCTTGCCCAGCGCGCAATCCGTCCCGACCGTCAGGAGCCTCTTGCCGCTGCGCTTCTTCCCATTGGCGATCGGGATATTTTCAGGCGGCACGCGGATATCGACCAGCCGCCTCCCCAACGCGCTGGCCGCCACCGCCAGCTGCGGAATGTCGGCCAGCCTGGAATGCATCCCGGATACGATGTCCAGGCCTGAACTCAAGGCATCGAGCAGCGACGGAAGCCAGTGCGGCGGAATTGCGCCGCCCGGGCTGGCGACTCCGATCAGAAGGGCCCGCGCACCCTTGGCATAGGCTTCCTGCGAACTGAGCCTGGCCAGGCCGGTGCTCACCGTGCCGCCTGGCAGGACAAGCTCCCCGATGCATCGATCGGGTGCCCAATCGCGCAACCCAAAGGCAGTCTTGGCATAGCCCCGCTCAACCGTATCGCCGAGGAATAGCAGATACGGTCCGAGCGGGGCAGCGCTGTGCAATGCCGGCACCGACGATCGGTCTATTGGATCGGCAGCGCCTCCCATTGGACTAGAATTCGAAGCCGGCGGTCAGGCCAATGGTCCTCGGCCGGAACGGCGT
>DASTVY010000161.1:0-2622 GCA_035758865.1 Sphingomicrobium sp.
TCCTTCTTGCTTTCGGGGCCGCCATACCGCTCGGCCTCAGGCTCGCGCCTGGCGAGAAGGCGAACCCGATGCGCGCGAAGGTCGCCACCGCCAACAGGCGTTGCCCGAGCATGGCCGCCCTGGCACCCGTCAATCAGCAGCCCAGGGGTACGGTCTTCTCCTTTATCGACCTGGGTCCGCGCCTGATTGTCGCAACTCACCACGACGCCATCGGCGGGCCCTATCACCGCAACGACAAGGCAATCGCCGATGTGATGAAGGCATTCCGCGGCGACGAGGCCCAGGCCCATCGCATCATTGCCGAATATCGCAGCGACTATTTGCTGGTCTGTCCCGACATGTCGACCGCGACCATCTTCATGACGGAGGCCCGAAACGGCTTCTACGGTCAGCTGATCGACGGCAGGGTTCCAACCTGGCTTCGGCCGGTCGAGCTGCCGAAAGATTCGCCGTTCAAGATGTGGAAGGTCGTCGGCTAAGCGGCCGACTTTGTTGTCGCGTTTCCGGACGCAAAATCATCGGCGATCCCACTTTTCCTTGAAGCGTTTTAGCCGGCAAGGCCGGGAAGGCTGCGCTCCAGCCCGTCGAGCACGAACTGTGCGGCCAAGGCAGCCAGGATCACGCCAAGAATCCGCGTGATCATCGCCTCCAGCTTGGCGCCGATCAGCTTCATCAGCGGTCCCGCCGCGAGCAGGGCGGCCAGGGTCAACAGCAGGACTGATGTCAGGGCTGCCAAGACGATCAGGTCCTCGACCAGACCGTCCGCACGGGCGGTCAGAAGCATGATGGAGGCGATCGATCCCGGACCGGCGATCATCGGGATGGCCATCGGGAAGACGGAAATATCTTCGGCCTCGGGCGTCCCCTTGATCTCCTCGGCCCGCTCCTCGCGCCGCTCGGTGCGACGCTCGAAGACCATATCGAGGGCGATCATGAACAGCATGATGCCGCCTGCCAGGCGGAACGCCGACAGGCTGATCCCCAAGGTGCGCAGCAGCGGCTCTCCCAGCAGTGCGAAGAAAATCAGGATCGACCAGGCGACGGCGGCCGAGCGGATCGCCATCTTTCGGCGATGCGCGGCGTCGGTTCCTGCTGTGAGCGACGCGAAGATCGGCGCGCACCCTGGCGGGTCGATGATCACTGCAAGAGTGATGAAGGCGGTCGTGAACAGCTCGATCACAGGCTGGGATCCAGCGTGAAACCGTCGCGCCTGGCAGCCGACACCATCGTGTTGCGGATCAGGCAGGCGATGGTCATCGGGCCGACTCCGCCGGGAACGGGCGTGATCGCCCCTGCCACCTGGCGGGCGGACTCGAAATCGACATCCCCGGTCAAATGGCTGTTGCCCCCTTCGCCGGCGATCCGGTTGATGCCGACGTCGATCACCGTCGCTCCGGGCTTCAGCCAATCGGCCTTGACCATATCGGGCCTGCCGACGGCGGCGACCACGATGTCCGCGCGCCGTACAACGTCGGGAAGGTCCCGGGTGCGGCTATGGGCGATGGTGACGGTACAGTGATCGCCCAGCAGCAGCATCGCCATCGGCTTGCCGACGATGTTTGAGCGCCCAATCACCACCGCATCCTTGCCCTTGAGGTCGCCAAGCTCGGCGCGAAGCAGCTTCAGGCAGCCCAGCGGAGTGCAGGGCACAAAACCGTCCAATCCCGTGACCAGCCGGCCGACATTGATCGGGTGGAAACCGTCGACATCCTTGTCGGGATCGATTTGAGTCAGCACCTTATTTGCGTCGATATGATCGGGCAGCGGCAGCTGGACGAGAATTCCGTCGACCGCGGGGTCGGCATTGAGCCGGTCGACCAGGTCGAGCAGCTCGCCTTCGCCGATATCGGCTGACAGCCTGTGCTCGAAGCTTTCCATGCCCGCCTCGACCGTCGCCCGACCCTTGTTGCGGACATAGACAGCGCTTGCCGGATCTTCGCCGACCAGAACGACTGCAAGCCCGGGCGCGCGGCCTGTCGCGACGCGGAACTTCGCAACTTCGGCGGCAACCCTGGCGCGCAGCGCAGCTGCCGCCGCCTTGCCGTCAATGATGCGGGCGGTCACATCACGGTCGCGCTAGTCTCCAGCGCGAGTCCCTCGTTGAGCTTGCGGAGGATCTGGATCGCCAGGATCAGCACGATCGGGGAAAAATCGATGCCGCCGAAATCGGGCATGATCTTGCGGATCGGGCGATAGAGTGGCGCGGTCAGCCGGTCGAGTGCGTCGACAACGGTGCGGACGAAGTTGGACTGCACGTTGATGACGTTGAAGGCTACCAGCCAGCTGATGACGACCTGCGCGATGATGATCCAGACCAGGACCTGCAGGATCATGTCGATAATGCTGAAGAGTGCGTAGAGCATGGCGGCAGGCTTAGCCGCGCGCGCCGTAAGGCACAATGTCGTTACGGCGCGAACCGCTCTCGCTGAGCCTCAGAGAGGATCAACGCGAAATCCTCATCGTCGTCGACCCATTCGGCGAGCGGGGTCCAGCCTCCTGCCAACAGCAGAAGCCGCGCGCCGCGCGGTCCATACTTGTGGCTATTCTCGGTGTGGATCGATTGTCCCGTGCGGAAAGCAAAGTTCTTGCCGTCGATTGCGAATTCAACGTCGCCGGTTGCGA
>DASTVY010000204.1:0-13586 GCA_035758865.1 Sphingomicrobium sp.
TGCTGTCGGGGGCAGGGGCGTTCGTGCTGGTCAATGCGGTCATCGGCGACGGTCGCGAGGAGAAAAGCGCCAACGCCTGGCTGCGCCGTGCCGCGCTTGTCCTCGCACTCTGCATCTTGCCGCTGGCGATCCTGGCTGCCCTTTCGATGGGTGAGCGGATCAACCAATATGGCTGGACGCCCGAACGAATGTGGGCGGTTGTCGCCGTGGGTATCGCCATCGCCTATGGAGCAACCGCCTGGTGGGCGGTGTTCAAGGGCCGGCAAGAGTTCGACGAGCCGCTGCGCCCGCTGCAAACGAAACTGGCGATCGGCCTATGCGGCCTCGCCCTGTTCCTCGCCCTGCCGATCCTCGATTTTGGTGCGATCAGTGCTCGTTCGCAGCTCGCCCGGTTGCACTCGGGCAAGGTGACAGCGGAAGAATTTGATTGGACGGCCATGGCGTTCGACTTCGGTCCGGAAGGACGCGAGCGGCTGGCCGAGATCAGCTCCACTGGGCCTGTTTCGCTCCGTAAATTCGCCAAATTCGCCCTCACCAACGAAGATCGAGCCACGGTCTTCATGAAGTCGGCCGGCCTGGCCCAGGCTGCACGCCTCGATCGCTATCTGCGAGTGCTTTCGCCCGACATTCAACTGACCGACGCACTGAAGTCCGAATTGACGGGCTATAACGGTTGCAACGACAAGCCGTGCGCGCTGCTCAGGTTGGATAAGGATCGTCTCCTGCTAATTTCGAATCCTTACGATGGCCCCGTCCATTCGCGCATAATCAATCTCGCGACGCTCCGTCCCGACACGCCTGATCCCAACAAGCCGAAGGCGAGAGATGGGATCGCGGTGCTCCGGGCGGATAAGGTCGATCTTCGTCGAGCCAACATCGAAGTGCGCACCGTTCAGCGCCGCCAGCTGTATGTCGACGGCAAGCCAGTCGACGATCCGTTCGAATAGGCGTTGAAGGGGCGGGAGCGTCCTGCTAGCCGCCCCCACATGTCCGTAAACGCAGATCAGGTGCGCCATGTCGCGCGTCTCGCCCGGCTGGCGCTCGGCGATGACGAAATCGACCGGATGGTGCCCGAATTGAACAATATCCTCGGCTGGGTCGAGCAGCTCGGCGAAGTCGACACCGACGGCGTCGAGCCGCTGACCGCGGTGATCGAAAACCGGCTTCGCCTTCGCGACGACGTCGTCAGCGACGGCGACTGTCGCGATGACATCCTCAAGAACGCGCCCGACGCGCAGCATGGCTTCTTTGCTGTCCCCAAGGTGATCGAATGAGCGAGCTCACCCTCAAGACGATCACGGAGCTGCGCGAGGGGTTTCGAGCCGGCGATTTCTCGGCGCGCGAGATCGCCGAGGCGTTCAACGCCGCAGTCGCCGCCGCTCGTCCACTCAACGCTTTCACAGTCGAAACGCCGGAGCTGGCGTTGGACGCTGCCGACGCCGCCGACCGCGACCGCACGACCAATGCGTTGAAGCCGCTCAGCGGCATTCCGCTCGGAATCAAGGATCTCTTCGCAACCGCTGGTGTCGACAGCACCTCGGGTTCGAACATCCTCAAGGGCTTTAAGCCGACCTACGAGAGCACCGTCTCCGGTAAGCTCAAGGCCGCGGGCGCTGGGATGCTCGGAAAGCTCAACATGGACGAGTTTGCCATGGGCTCGTCAAACGAAACCAGCGCCTATGGCCCGGTTATTAGCCCTTGGAAGCGCAATGATGGCGGCAATGCAGCGCTGACGCCGGGCGGCTCTTCAGGTGGATCGGCGGCGGCGGTCGCGGCAGGTCTTGCGCCTGGAGTCACCGGCACCGACACCGGCGGCTCGATACGCCAGCCTGCGGCTTTTACCGGCATCAACGGCATCAAGCCGACCTACGGCCGCTGCTCGCGCTGGGGAATCGTCGCCTTCGCCTCATCGCTCGACCAGGCCGGACCGATGGCCCGCACGGTCCGCGACTGCGCGATCATGCTCGAAGCCATGGCCGGCTTCGATCCCAAGGATGCAACTTCCCTGAACCTGCCGGTTCCGCAGTGGGAGGCTGGGCTTTCCGCTGACCTGCGCGGCAAGAAGGTCGGCATTCCGAAGGAGTATCGCATCGACGGCGTTCCGGCAGAGATCAATGCGATCTGGGACCAGGGCATCGAATGGCTCAGGGATGCCGGCGCAGAAGTGGTCGAGATCAGCCTGCCGCACACCAAATATGCGCTTCCGACCTATTACATCATCGCCCCAGCCGAAGCTTCGTCGAACCTCGCCCGCTATGACGGGGTTCGCTACGGCCTTCGCGAGATTCCGCAGGGCGGCAATCTCGATGCCATGTATGCGGCAACGCGCGCTGCCGGCTTCGGCGCCGAGGTCAAGCGCCGCATCATGATCGGCACCTATGTACTGTCGGCGGGCTTCTACGACGCTTATTTCACCAAGGCGCAGAAGGTCCGCACACTGATCAAGCGCGACTTCGCCGAGGCCTTCCGCGATTGCGATTTCATCCTCACGCCGACCGCTCCATCAGCGGCATTTGGGCTCAACGAGAAGATGTCGGACCCGCTGGCCATGTATCTGAACGACGTATTTGCCGTTCCTGCCAGCCTTGCCGGCCTTCCCGCGATGTCAGTCCCGGCCGGGCTCGACAGCCAGGGCCTGCCGCTCGGCATCCATCTTATCGGCCGCGAGCTCGACGAGCAGGGCGTGCTCAATGCCGGCCTAGCCATCGAGGAACGCGCCGGCTTCAATCATCGTCCCAAGAGGTGGTGGTAATGAGCGATTATCGCATCAAGGGCGAAACGGGAGAGTGGGAGGTCGTCGTCGGCCTCGAAGTCCACGCCCAGGTCACCTCCAACGCCAAGCTCTTTTCCGGTGCGGCCACCGCCTTCGGCGCCGAGCCCAATAGCCAGGTATCGCTGGTGGACGCGGCCATGCCTGGCATGCTGCCCGTGCCCAACCGCGAGTGCATCCGCCAGGCCGTGCGCACCGGCATGGCGCTCGACGCGGTGATCAACCGCTGGAGCCGCTTCGATCGCAAGAATTACTTCTACGCCGACCTGCCGCAGGGCTATCAGATCTCGCAGCTCTATCACCCGCTGGTTGGGCCGGGCGAGGTCGAGATCCTGCTCGACGAGAAGGACGAGAACAGCGTCAAGCAGATCGGTATCGAGCGGATCCACGTCGAGCAGGACGCGGGCAAGCTGATGCACGACCAGCACCCAACCATGTCTTACGTGGACCTCAATCGCTCGGGCGTAGCGCTGATGGAAATCGTCTCGCGACCGGACATGCGTTCTCCCGCGGAAGCAGGGGCTTACCTTCGGAAGTTGAGGGCAATTCTCCGCTACGTCGGCTCGTGCGACGGCAATATGGAGGAAGGCTCGATGCGCGCCGACGTCAATGTCAGCGTGCGGAAAGTGGGCGGCGAGCTCGGCACCCGAACCGAGACCAAGAACGTCAACTCGGTCCGCTTCGTCATGGCGGTGATCGAACATGAGGCCCGCCGCCAGGTCGAGCTGATCGAGGAGGGCGGCACCGTCGCCCAGGAAACCCGCCTCTACGACCCTGACAAGGGAGTCACTCGGTCGCTGCGGTCGAAGGAAGATGCGCACGACTATCGCTACTTCCCCGATCCGGACCTGCTGCCGCTGGAACTGGACGAGGCTTTCCTGGAGGAATGCCGCTCGTCGCTGCCCGAGCTCCCAGACGATAAGCGGAAGCGCTACGAAGGGCTAGGGCTCAGCCCCTATAATGCTTCGGTCATCACCGCCGAGGTCGAGACCGCGCGCTGGTTCGATGGGCTGCTTGAAGCCGGCGCCGAGCCCAAGCAGGGCGCCAACTGGACCGTCGCGGAGCTATTCGGTGCTTTGAACCGGCGCGGCGAGACCATCTCGACAACCGGCATCTCACCCGATGAGGCTGCCGAGCTGCTCAAGCTGGTCGCCGACGGGACGATCAGCGGCACCATCGCCAAGCAGGTGTTCGAGATCATGCTCGAAACCGGCGAGGCGCCGTCCAAAATCGTCGAGGAAAAGGGCCTGAAACAGACGTCTGACACCGGCGCGATCGATGCGGAGATCGACAAGATCCTCGCTGCCAACGCCGACAAGGTGGCTGAATATAAGGCCGGCAAGCAGCAGCTGTTCGGCTTCTTCGTCGGCCAGACCATGAAGGCGATGGCCGGCAAGGCCAACCCGCAGGTGGTCAACGAACGGCTGCGGTCGAAGCTGTCATAAAGTCGACATTGCGAGGCGCATAGCGACGACGCAATCAAGGGAGGGCAAAGGAGGCTGGATTGGTTGACTTGCGGTCGCTTTCAGCTCGCTTCGCTCGCAATGACGGGGAGACGAGGATTGCGTAAATTCATTTTGGCCGCGGCTGCGGCGATGGCCCTCACTCCCGCCTGTGCCCAACCGGCAGTCCAGGCCAGGGCAGCGCCGGGCGCTCCGAAGCTCATTGTCGCCATTGCGATCGACCAGTTCTCGGCCGACCTATATGACGAATATCGGCCGCAACTGCTGGGCGGGATCGGCCGATTGTCGCAGGGAACCGTGTTCCGCAACGGCTATCAGTCGCACAATGCGACTGAGACTTGTCCTGGACATTCAACCATTTTGACCGGCGCTCGTCCGTCGCGCACCGGGATCATCGCGAACTTCTGGTTCGACCTGTCGCAGAGTCGCAGCGACAAGGGGGTCTATTGCGTGGAGGATGAGCGCGTCGCCGGCAGCTCTTCTCTATCCTATACCGTATCGCCCTATCATCTTCGGGTTCCGACCCTCGGCGAACTGCTAAAGAAGGTCGACCCGAACAGCCGAAACGTTGCGGTCGCAGGGAAGGATCGTTCGGCAGTGCTTATGTCGGGTCATGTCGCCGACCAGCGCTGGTATTGGGATGGCAAGACCTTCTCGACCGACCTGGGTCATGTCTTCATTCCAAGGTCCGTGACGGCCGCCAAGACCGCCATCGCCCAGGCGATCGCACAGGACCGCCCGGCGCTCGAGCTGCCGGCCTTTTGCCAGCCCAAGGCAAAGGCCATCCCGATCGAAGGCGGCGGTGCGCCGGTCGGTGCGAACAGCTTCGCTCGCAAGGCGGGCGATCTCCGCAATTTCCGAGCCAGCCCGGAGTTCGATGGAGCGACGCTCGCTCTTGCGGCCTCGCTGATCGAGGAAATGCAGCTGGGCCGAGGGTCTTCGACCGATATCATGTCGATCAGCCTCGCCGGTACCGACATCATCGGCCACACTTATGGTACGGAAGGCGCGGAAGTTTGCCTGCAGCTCTTCTCGATGGACCGTGACCTCGGCGACTTCTTCCGCCTGCTGGACAGCAAGGGCATCGATTATATGGTTGTCCTCACCGCTGACCATGGCGGGCAGGACATTCCGGAGCGCCGCCGATTGCAGGGCGTGCCAGGCGCCGTCAGAGCCGACGCCAAGCTGACCGCCAAGGACATGGGGGCCGCCGTGGGCGCGAAGCTGGGGCTCACGGGTCCGGTACTTTACGGCGAAGGGTCGTTCGGTGACATGTATGTCGATCGAGCGCTGTCGCCAGCCGACCAGGCGCGAGCCAAGGCTGAGGCCGTCGCCATGTTCAAGGCCCATCCGCAAGTCGAGGCAGTCTTCACCAAGGAACAGCTCGCCGCGACGCCGTCGCCCACGTCGCCGCCGGACCAATGGAGCTTGATCGACAGGGCCCGAGCCAGCTTCGATCCGGAGCGATCGGGCGACTTCGTCGTGCAGCTGAAGCGTGACGTTAACCCCGTGCCGGTGACCACCACCTACGTCGCGACTCACGGCAGCCCGTGGGATTATGACCGTCGGGTGCCAATCCTGTTCTGGCGCCGCGGAATGGCCCATACCGAGCGCAACGAGTCCATCGAAACGGTTGACATCATGCCGACGCTGGCTGCCGCGATCGGGCTTGCCGTCGACCAGAAGTCGATTGACGGCAAATGCTTAGCTGGTGTTTCGGCAATTAACTGTCCTGCACGCTAAGCCACTTAAAAGGCTTGCTTTTTCCATTGCGACCCGCCAGCTAGGGAACCGAAGCTGTGTCTTCGGGGAGAGGAATCTATGCGCCGTGTATCGTTGGCGCTCGTAGCATCGGTCGCGCTCGCTGGGTGCGTCCAGACGAAGCAATATGCTGATGTCGAGTTCACGCCCCCTCAGGGTGACTACAAGCTGCTGGTCATGCGTCCCGACGTCAGCGTCGGCTCGGTAACCACCGGTGGCATGGTCGAGCCGCGGGCCGATTGGACCGAACAGGCAAGGGCCAATTTCCTGACGGCGCTCCGTGCCCAGCAAGCGGCGCGGGGCGGCAATGTGTTCATCATGGACAAGCGTGATTCGTTGCAGGGCGTCGATCCCGACACGATCGCCGAGCTCGATCGGCTGCATTACGCCGTCGCAAGCTCAATCGCCCTGCATCGCTACTCGGGCTACTATCTGCCGACCAAGCGTAACAAAGGGCTGGACTGGACCCTTGGGGAAGACGCGGTCGCCCTCGGACGCAAGACCGGTTACGATTACGCACTGTTCCTCTACGCGGAGGACAGTTTCGCTTCGACCGGTCGCGTCGCGCTACAGGTTCTCGGCATCGCCGGCTGCTTCGTCGGCTTTTGTGCGCCCAATGTCGGCGGCGGCGGCCAGTTCGGTTACGCCAGCCTGGTTGATTTGCGGACCGGCGAGGTGGTCTGGTTCAATGTTTCGCAGGCCAGCAGCCAGATCGCCGGAATCAAGTTCGGTGATATCCGGACTGAAGAAGGCGCTGCACAGATGGTCGACCGGCTGCTCGACAGGATGAAGCCCGGGCGCAACGTTCGCCGCCGGGAGCACGCACAATGACTGGGTCCTTCAGTCGCCGAGCGCTGATGGGCGGGGCGGGCGCAATGGCTGCCGCGCTGTCGACTGGCGTAGCACAGGCGCGAATTCTCCCAAGGGATATGGTTCCGCTGATTGGTCCTGAGTACCAGGCCGTGGATCAGGACGAGAAGGGTCTGTGGCAGCTGATGGAGCGGGTCGAGGAGGAAATCTCCGGCTCCAACCTGCTGATCAAGGACCCCAAGCTGATTTCCTACCTCGGCACATTGATCGGCAATGTCGGCGGGCCGGCGGCGAGAGACATGCGCATCTATTTGGCGCGCATTCCCGAATTCAACGCCATCATGTTTCCGACCGGCTTCACGGTCGTCTTCTCTGGGCTGCTGCTTCGTATGCGCAACGAGGCGCAACTGGCGGGCGTCATCGCCCACGAAAGCTCTCACTTCCTGAGGAAGCACCAGATCCGGCAGTGGCGCGACATGCGCCGCAAGACCGATGTCTTTTCTTTCCTGGCAATGGGCGCGGGAATGGCCGGGGGCGCCGCAGGTATCTACGCGGGTGACCTCATCCAGCTTGCCCAGCTGGGCACCATTCTTTCGCTTCTCAAATATAACCGGACGCTCGAAGCCGAGGCTGACGCGATGGGGGTTCGGCTACTTGCCGAATCCGGTTACGACCCGATGGCGATGAGCGAGACCTGGCAGCAGCTGATCGCTGAACTGGACCTAAGCGCCAAATATCGCCGCAAGCATCGCGATCGCGACTTTTCGCTCTTTTCCACGCACCCGTCGCCGGACTCGCGAATGGCCGATCTCAAAATATCGGCTGCGGAGGTCAGGCAGCCTGGAAAGATCTATGACGCTTACCGCGATCGTTATCTGGCGGCCCTGGCCGGGCTCCGTCCCACGCTGCTCGACGATCAGGTGAAGTTAAACGATCCTGGTGCCAGCCAATATATTATCGAGACCCTCGCCAAGGACGGCTGGAACGGACTGCTTCGCTTCCACGAAGGGGAGATCTGGCGCCTGCGAAACAGCCAGAGCAAGGGTGACGAGGCCCGCGCGGCACAAGGCTACGCCGCTGCCGTCATGTATCCCGACGCACCGCCCGATGCGTGGCGCTGGCATGGCGTGATGCTGCTGAAGCAAGGCAGGGCCGGGGAAGCCCGCGCTGCTTTCACGCGCTACCTGCAACTTTCACCCAATGCCCCCGATGCGGCACTGGTCCGTCAGATGGTGACCGGCTGAGGAGTAACGAAATGCGATTTGGACGATCCTTGACCCTCGCCATCTCGGCACTGTCACTCGCCGCCTGCACTTCGATAGGCGGCGGTGAAGGCTTCAGTTACGGCGGCTATTCCTTGGTCCGCGTCAAGGAAACAAGGGTGGGCAACGATAGCATGGCGGTCACGCCGCCGCGGGAATGGAACAAGATTTCGTCCAGCCTCTTCGTCGATATCCATTCGGTGGAGGACTGGACACAGAACGGTCCTTATCTAGATGGGATCAGCTTCGTCACCGGTCTGAAGGACGGCAAGGCGTTGGTCTACCAGCGCAGCCGGGACGATCGTCAGGTACCCAAGTTCCGCTCCAACATGACGCCGCTCGAAATCACCGCGATGATCGAAAGCCTGTTTCGCGTGCGCGGGGGAGCCGTCGACTTCAAGACCGTTTCGCTGACTCCGCGACCGTTCATGGGCTACAACGGATTCCAATATGATTATGAGCACCTCGACGGAGACGAAGTCCGCCGCAAGGGGAGGGCAGTCGGGGCGATAATCGACGGGAGGCTATACCTCATCCTGTTCGATGCTGCGCGCTCACATTATTACGGAGCGCTGCTCCCGGACTTCGAGGCGATCGTCAGCTCCGCAAGGCTCGTCTAGCAGCAGCCGACCGGGTCCGGAGGCGGGGGAGGTTCTGGTTCACCTGGCAGCGCCGGCACCTTGCCGGGCTCCTCGTCTGGCGGCTGGCCATCGGGCCTTGGCGGGCGGCTCGCCATCACGCTGATCCGGAAGGCGCAGCTCCTGGTGCCGGTATATCGACATCGGGAGCGATCGGCGGAGCTTCCGCCGGCGGAACAGTAGGCTGAGCCGGCTGCCCTGGCTGGACGGGCTCGGACGGTTGGGGAGGTGTCTCGGGCGGAGTTGTATTGGGGGTCTGTTGCATCGGGGAAAGCTCCTTCAACTGATATAACCCCGCCGTGCCTCCACGGTTGCCTGTCCCGTTGCTCTTGCCCCCGTGCCGAACCTTGCTATAGGCCGCCCACCTTAGGGCGTCCGCGCGGGCGTGGCGGAATTGGTAGACGCGCTGGATTTAGGTTCCAGTATCGCAAGATGTGGGGGTTCGAGTCCCTTCGCCCGCACCATTCCGCAGCGCAGCTTGTCCGGGGGACAAGCAAGCCGCGGAATCGCCGCGCAGACACGAGATTGATGAACAGGATTGCGCCGTGACCATGAAGACCGTTGAGACGGAAAACGAGGGCCTGAAGCGGGCCTATACTCTCACCATCCCGGCCAAGGACATCGACGCCCGCGTCGACGGCGAGGTCAAGCGGATCGCACCGACCGTGCGCATGCCTGGCTTCCGCCCCGGCAAGGTTCCGCCCAACCTAATCCGTAAGATGCATGGCGAAGCGTTGATGCGCGATGCGCTCAACACAGCGGTACAGGACAGTATCCAAAAGCTGCTGACGGATAAGAGGCTTCGCCCGGCGATGCAGCCCGAAGTGGAGCTCGACGAGGGATATGAGACCGGCAAGGACGCCGAAGTGCACGTCCGGCTGGAAACGCTCCCGGAAGTCCCCACTCCGAAGATCGATGGACTGAAGCTCGAGCGTCTGACCGTTGAGGTCGATGAGAAGGCGGTAGAGGAACAGCTTAAGCAGCTCGCGTCGTCCCAGACCCGCTATGCCGACGCCAAGAAGGGCCACAAGGCAGCCAATGGCGACCAGGTGGTGATCGACTTCGTCGGCAAGGTTGATGGCGTCGCGTTCGACGGCGGCACCGGTACCGACATGCCGGTTGTGCTCGGTTCAGGCCAGCTGATCCCGGGATTTGAGGATCAGCTCGTTGGCGTGAAGGCCGGCGACGAAAAGCAGATCAATGTCACCTTCCCGGCCGACTATCCGGCGGAGAATCTCAAGAACAAGACCGCAACGTTCGATATTAGCGTCAAAGGCGTGAAGGTCGCAGGCGAGACCAAGCTGGACGATGAATTCGCAAAGCAGTTGGGCCTCAACGACCTCGATCAGCTGAAGGGCCTGCTCCGCGACCAGCAGCAGCAAGAGCTGAATGGCCTGACTCGCACCCACATGAAGCGGCGCCTGCTCGACCAGCTTGCCGTCGACCATGACTTCGACGTTCCGCCGTCCATGGTTGAGGCGGAATATCAGAACATTATGGCTCAGCTTCGCCACGAGGCGAGTCACGAAGCGGACCCGCAAGCGGCGCTCAAGGAAATCGAAGCCGATGCCGCGGATTATCGCGATATCGCCGTTCGCCGGGTTCGCCTCGGCCTGCTGCTGAGCGAGATTGGCGGCGCCAACAATATCGACGTCACGCAGCAGGAAATGAACCGGCTGATCGGACAGGCTGCGGCTCAGTACCAGCCGAAGGACCGTGACGCGTTCGTTCGTTACATCCAGCAGAACGCCATGGCAGCGGCACAGCTTCGCGCTCCGCTCTACGAAGACAAGGTTGTCGACTTCCTCTTCTCCAAGTCCGAGATCAGCGAACGCACGGTCAGCCGGGCCGAGCTGGAAGCCGATCTCGAGAGCGAGGAGGTCCACGTTCACGGCCCGGGCTGTGGGCATGACCATCATGGCGAGGTGAAGCCGAAGAAGGCGGCCGCGAAGAAGCCGGCCGCCAAGAAGGCGGAAGCTGCCCCCGCCAAAGCGAAAGCCGAGCCCAAGCCGGCAGCAAAGAAGGAAGCGGCGGCTCCAGCCAAAGCCGAGACCAAGAAGCCCGCCGCCAAAAAGGAAGCTGCACCGGCCAAAGCCGCCAAGGCCGAAAAGGCTCCGGCGAAGAAGGCAGCTACTCCCGCCAAGGCTGAAAAGGCTCCGGCGAAGAAGGCTCCCGCCAAGAAAAAATAATCGTCATTCCCGCGCAGGCGGGAACCCATTAGATGTTGCCGGAACTGGGTCCCCGCGTTCGCGGGGATGACGAAATGGGGGGAGTAGCTTGGACAGCCTGAGGATTGCCGTCATCCTGCCTTGCTACAATGAAGAGGCGGCGATCGCCGAGACGGTCGCCGGTTTTCGTGCAGCGCTGCCGGGGGCGGCGATCTACGTCTATGACAATAACAGCCGCGATCGGACCGTGGAGATCGCGCAAGCGTCCGGCGCAATTGTCCAAACCGAACGGCAACAGGGTAAGGGCCATGTGGTCCGCCGCATGTTCGCCGACATCGATGCGGACGTCTATGTCATGGCCGACGGCGACCTCACCTATGACCCGCGTTCGGCCCCCGACATGGTGCGCATGCTGGTCGATGAGCAGCTCGACATGGTCGTCGGAACTCGCCAGCACGAGGTTGCCGAGGCTTATCGTGGCGGCCATGTGATCGGAAACCGCCTGTTCACAGGCCTGTTGTCCGGCCTGTTCGGCCGTAGCTTCACCGACATTTTCTCCGGCTATCGAGTCTTTTCGAGACGCTTCGTCAAAAGCTTTCCGGCCCTTTCGCAAGGCTTCGAGATCGAGACGGAGATCAGCGTCCATGCACTCGAGCTCCGCATGCCGGTCGGCGAACTCGCCACGACTTATGGAGCGCGGCCCGAAGGATCAGCCTCCAAGCTGTCCACCTATCGCGACGGCTGGCGGATCCTGAAAACGATCGGCACCCTTTACCGGATCGAACGGCCGGTGCTGTTTTACGGCACGATTGCCGCACTGCTGATGCTGGTTGCCGTTATCCTCGCTGTGCCGCTCTTGATTACTTACCTGGATACCGGGCTGGTCCCACGCTTCCCGACAGCCATCCTCGCGACGGGCTTGGTGATCGTTGCGGTGCTTAGCTTTTTTGCCGGATTGATCCTCGACACTGTGACACGTGGTAGGAGAGAAATGCGCAGATTGGCCTACCTCGCTCAACCGGCAGTTTGTGGCAGAAAAGTAACAGTTTCGCCTGATTAGATCAGGGTGACTATTCGTCCCGTCTACACATTTGTTACTCTCCCGAATTAGTGAAAGTTGTTAATTCAACTTCGCTAAACAGGGAGATAATCGATGGTTCGGGACTCGATGAAGCTTCGTTGCGGAGCTGGCCTGCTTGCCTTGGTTGTGGGAAGCGCAGCTGCGGCACAAAGCACACTACCGCCGACTGATATATCGCAAGCGCCATCGAGTACCGCCTCCGAGCCGGCGCAGGGAGGCGAAATCGTCGTCACCGGCTCACGCATTCGGCGTGACCCCTTAGCGCAAGATGCCCCGATCGTGTTCGTAGACCAAGACGACATCGCCAAGACCGGTCTCAACTCGATTAACGACGTGCTGCAGCGGCTGCCGAGCGCTGGCGGCGGCTTCAACTCGAAGTTCAACAACTCCGGTAACTTCGGCAATCCGCCGGACGGCGGCGGCGTCGGCGCCGGTGCAGCTGAAATCGACCTTCGCTACCTTGGCTCCAAGCGGACCCTGGTGCTGGTTGACGGCCTCCGCTTCGTCAATGCGGCCTCTGCCTCCGGCGTACCTGGATCGGTCGACCTCAACGCGATCCCGGAAAGCATGATCGAGCGGGTCGAGGTGCTGCAAGACGGTGCATCGGCCATTTACGGCTCCGATGCGATCGCCGGCGTCGTCAACATCATCACGAAAAAGAGCCAACAAGGCGTCAACGCGGTCGCCCAGCTTGGCGGCTATGACGAAGGCGACGGCTTCACCCAGAACTACCAGCTAAGCTGGGGCAACGGCGACGATGGTCCGCTGGAGGTCGTGGTCGGGGGCAATTTCGTGAAGCAGGGCTCGGTCAGCTCTGGCGACCGCGATATTTCGCAATTCCCGACACCGGGTGCCACGGCTTGCGATGCATCCTGCAGTTCGGGCACACCGCTGGCCCGAGTCATCATTTTCGGCAATGCTTCGAACACCGTCGATGATCCGCTGACTCTTGACGTCAACGAAGATGTTCAGAGCATTACCCTGATCCAGGCCATGCCGGTCGGGGTCGCTCCAATCTATCCTGACGATTACAAGCCATTCACTACCGCCGACCGCTTCAATTTCGCGCCTTTCAATTTCATCCAGACGCCACTGAAGCGCTACGGCCTGTTCGCCAACCTTCGCTATGAGGTGGCCGACAACATCAACTTCTCGCTGAAAGGGGTGTGGAACAAGCGCAAGTCGAAGAACCAGGCTGCTCCGCTTCCATTGTTCGTCGGTCCCGACGCGGGCAACGGCAACCTGCTCGATCGCATTTCGATCGACGTGTCCAATCCTTTCAATCCGTTTGGTGTAACGCTGGAGTCCGGCTTCAACCTGGACGGCACGCCCAGTGGAAACGCGGCCAATTATGCCTTCATCGGGCGGCGAGTGGTTGAGGGCGGTCCGCGCCGATACAATCAGTCCGTCAATACCTGGTACGGGACTGCCACGCTCGACGGGCGATTCGGCATGTTCGGCCGAGAATGGTTCTGGGACGTCAACGGCGTTTACGGCCACAACAAGGCCAAGCAGACCATGTTCGGTAACATCAATGCAGCCAACCTGTCGCAGGCATTGGGGCCGGTCGGCGGCTGCACGGGTGCCTGCGTGCCATTCAACATCTTCGGCGGCACAGGCACAATCACCGAGG
>DASTVY010000238.1:0-20739 GCA_035758865.1 Sphingomicrobium sp.
TCGGCGCGTTCGGCAAGATGCAGTCGATGTTCGGCGGTAACATGCCGGGCTTCTCGATGATGGGCCCGGGCGGAATGATGACGATGGGCGGTGGGCTGCCTGGCGGCCCGCAACCGCTCAGCCCCCCTCCCGGCGATCAGGATCTGGCCGACGCCGGGCGGGCCATCGGGCGGCCGCTGCCCGACGAGGTTCAGCAGCTTTATGCGATCGGCGACGGCGGTTTCGGGCCGGGCGAGGGGCTGATGCCGCTTGGCCAGGTCGTCGACCGTTATCGGGAAATGACTCGCGAGCCCTACGGCCCGCTCGGCCAGGACTGGCCCAAGAACCTGCTTCCGCTGTTCGATGAAAATCCGGTGCTCAGCTGCTTCAATATGGATTCAGGCGAAATGGTCGCCTGGGACCCCGAAGAGATCGAGGACGAGGACAGCGACGAGGATTGGCGGCGCTCGTTCAAGGTCGAGCATCCGAGCCTTGCTGCATTGATGCAGGACTGGCTGGGCGAAGAGACGGCCGAGGAAATGATGCAGCGGGAACTGCGCGCCTCGCAGGACAAGATGGCCGACGAGTGGATCGCAACGCTGGAGCAGCAGGGCGATGATGCTCGCGCCGGTCATGGTTTCACCGGCCCCGACTGGCGCGAGCAGGTCCGCCGCCGCTGCCGCGGCGAAGGCTAGCGACTAGCGCAGAACTCCAGTCTTCTTCTGCCGGTACGCGTAAAAGTATAGCGCGGCGGCAATCGCGATGATGACCCACGGCATGACCGCGAACGCGCCTTCGTCCATGGGCGGCGGAGGCGGTGGCGCTGCCAGTATCTGGTAGCCAAGGCCGAGCACCGCTCCCAGCAGCGACAGGCCGAAAGCCGGAACTGCCCAACGGTTGCGCATCAGCAGCAGCAGCGAGCCCAACAGGCCCATCCACACGCCGAGGCCCCAGCCGAACTGCGCATAGATCGGGAAACCGTCGACCCAGGCGAGCATCGCCTCCGGATCGGAATCCGGCGCCATGCTCCGGAAATAGTCCAGATTGCGAAAGCGCGTCATCAGATAGTCGTAACAGCCGAACGCGTTCCAAAGCAGCGACAGCAAGCCGACGATCCAAATATGCATCGGTGCCTTCGCGGTCTGTACGTCATCCATGATGCATTCCCCCTCCAGCGCCGGATTTTTCACCGCCCCACGGAACGCAATTCGGGCGGGTAAGGCGTCTTATGCCGTGCCGGCCAGGATGCATCAGCCGCCATTTGCCGCGGCATGTCAATTGTAACGCCCCTGTTGCAGCGTCCCGGACCGCTGAAATCCGCCATACTGAACCTCATGCGGATGCGTGCGTTGGACCGGCCATGCGAAAGATTGCGATGCTTAACTCACTAACGCTGATCCTGTTGCTGCTGGCCTGCGCAAAGAACGACCCGGTCGATGAAAAGGCGGTCGCTCCGGGAGAAGAACTGGCCGGCGATGCGTCCGCGATCGGGCTCGCCGCTCCCGCCAATGCGGCCACGGCCGAAGCGGTTCAGCAGGCGGCACTTCCGCCGCCCAGCGGGGGCCTCGCCTGGGCCTTTCGCCAGCAGGACAATAGCGCCCTGTTCGGACCGCCCAATTCCCCCGCCTTTTCGATCCAGTGCCTGAAGCCCAAGGAAGGGGAAGCGCAGCTGATCTTCGTCCGTTACCTGCCGCCGACGACCGGTGCTCAGGCAACGCTCAGCTTTACCGGCAACGGCCAGGTCGCGTCGGTGCCGATCGCCGCGGTGACCAACCCCGATGGCCTAGGCGGGCAATGGCGCGCGACCGCCGCGCCAAGCGACAGCACGCGCGACATTGCCGAGACTTTCGCCGGGCCTGGGCGGGTCGAGATCAGCGTCAGCGGAACTCCTCCGCTGGTCGTCCCGCCGTCCGCCGAGCCGCGCCGGGTGCTCGCCGATTGCCTTGGCTGACGCTTAGAATCCGAAGCGGAAACCGACGTGCGCCGAGGTCTCCTCGCCCTGGTCCTTGCCGACGGTGGCCGATCCGGCGACGTCGAGCGTGACCGACGACAGGATCTGAGCGCCGAAGCCCAGCGACAGCCGCCCGTAGGCATGCTTCGATGCATCGTCGAGCTCGAAGCTGTTGACGATGATCGGTGCGGATGTCTGCGAGAAGCGAACGGTGCGCTCGTCGCCGGTGAAGTCCTTCTCGATTGCCGCGGCCGCGAACGGCCGAAGCTGGACCCCGCTACCAGCGAAGTCGCCGCGAACCTCCACGCCCAGGCTTCCGCGGAGCGATTTGTAGCTTAGGTCATCGACATTAAGCGTCAGCGCCGCATCGCCCGTCTCGGTGTAGCCGTCGACCTTGGCTTTGGCGTAATCGAGTGCGACTACCGGCCCGACGCGGACATCGCCCAACGGCATCAGATAGCCGCCCTTGGCGCCGGCGATGAAGTGATTGCCGTCGGGGTCGGCTTCCATTTCCTCCACCACGCCGGCGCGCTCGATGTCATGCTCGTTCCAGCCATAGCCAGCATAGGCTTGGATGAAGCCGCCGGCGATCCCGAAGGCGCCGTAGCCGCCCAGCTGCAGCGAATTGCTCTCGGTGCCGGCCGCGTCGTTGCCGAAATTCACCTTGGGCTTGGAATAGTTGAGGGCAAGGCCGACCAGCCCCGAGCCGAAGCCATATTCCGCTCCCGCGGTGACACCGACTCCGCTCGACCGATAGGCGTCGTTTCGGTCGCCCGCATTGAGCTTGCGCGTAAATCCATCGCCGGCGACGAAGAATTTGAGGCCTTCCGGCATGTCGCCGTCACGCGGAGCGGTGGTGTCCATCCGAGCTGTCATTGTACGGCCGAACTGCCGCGCGACATCCAGGCTCATGTCGCTGGTCGCCTGCAGTGTCAGCGGCGCCTGCAACTGTGCGGCGATATAGTGGGCGACGATGGCGAAGCCGTCGGAGGTCAGGTGCAGCCCGTCGCCATAGAAGAGGTAACCCTTGGAGCTGATGATGCAGGCTGTGCTCCCCGGCGGCGGACCGAAGCCCGGGAAGGTCGGGCACGCCAGGCCATTGGTGATGCCATAGGCCTCCGGATTGGCGATCACATTGTCGAACACCAGGTTGAGGTCCAGGTAATGGACCATCACGCCGTCGGCGGCATAGCCGGCAAGCGTTTGCTGCATCGCCGCGTTGAAGGTCGCCGAAAAGGTGGAGCGGATGTCCGCGGCGATCGGGTCGGACGCTATTTCCGGAAGGCGGCCGGTGTCGCCGGCGAGGAAGCTGATGTTCTGCGCACCCGCGTCGACCAGCGAGTCCAGTCCGACGGTCGCGAAAGCCGCCGATACCGTCGCTGCGGCCGGAGCTCCAGCCACCGTGCCGCCCGTCTTCTGATAGTAGCGGGCGTCATTGCCGCCGACCGAGATGGTGACCAGGTCACCCTCGTCCAACGTCCCGTCGACGGTCGGGAAAATGCCGCCGCCGCCAGCGAGGAACGCGTTCCACTCGGTGACGAAACCGGGCAGGCCCGCGCCGTTGGTGTTGGTGTTGTCGGTCAGCGCGCCGCCGATCGCGAAATTGTCGACCGGCGCATCCAGAAGTTGGCTCAGCGTATCGACATAGTTGGTGCCGCCGGAAAAGCGCCCCGTCGGATAGAGTATGAACAATTCGGGCGGCGCCAGTGGGCCTAGTATCTCGAACAGATTGCCGTCGTCGGCATAGCTGTCGCCGAACGCCACGATATTGTCGACGCGCTGCGCTGCTGCAGGCGAAGCGAAACACAGCGCGCAGCCAGCAAGCAGCGACGCAACGAACACATGGCTTTTTGTCATGAAATTCTCCCCGATGCCGCATCAGGACGCGCGCGGCTGGTCCGGACTACTAATGCATGGCTGGAATCGGGAGACAAGTAACAGAAATGTCAGTTGTCACTTCGTCGCCCGGCGTGGCCCGTCGGCATCACTGGGGATCCGCCGATGCGTCTCGTCGGGCTCGTCGCTGGCGTCGGCAAGCTTCTGCAGCGTCTCTTCCTTCAAATCGACGATCACCTCTTCGGGAAGATCTTCGATCCCGGCCATGTCATTGTGGGCGTGCGTCACGGCAATGATCAACTCGTCCAGCTTGGCGTGCATTGCGATATCGCGTCGGTGGGCCTCGGCCTCGCGCTCGTTCTGCCGATTGAGCACCATCTGGGTGAGGGTAATGGCCATGATCGACAGGGCGGCGGTCAGCAGATTGGTGTCCAGTCCGGACAGGAACCAGGCGACGCAGAGGGCAATGAACGTTAACTGCGTAACCGGATGCGCGAAGACATCCGACACCCAGGCAGAGATCTGGCATCCGAGCCTGTAGAGCGCGCTGCGCTCCTGCCCGTTGCCGTTCTGCTTGCGCGTTCCATTGCCAGTCGTTGAGGTCATCAACGGGTCGAAACGAAGTCGGGAACGAGACGGTTCCGTATCGCTCCCAGGATTGCCTAGTGTTTTTCGCGACTTAGGCGGGTCATCAGGATAGCGGCGCGCTTCGCTTGCTTCCAAATGGACGCAATATCGACCTTTTCGCCGGGCGCATGGTCGCCGTCGCTCGCCGCTCCAAGACCGATCAGACCGTCGACGTCCTGCGCGACGAAGCTGATGTCCCCGGCGCCGCGCTTCATCGGATCCAGCTCACCCATCTGCTCCAGCCCCATGTCGGCATTGACCAGGTTCAACTTGGCGAGCACCGCCCGGCTCCCCTCGGTCGGGGCCATCGGCGGATATTCGTCCGGGTCGAACTCGAGCTTCGCCGTCGCTCCGGACAGCCGTCCTTCGGCAACGATCGCCTGCATCCGCGCCTTGACCCGTTCGATCTGCTCGCGGCTGATCGCGCGAAGGTCGCCGCGGGCGACCGCGGTCTCGGGGATGATGTTGGTCTTGCCTGTCGCCTCCAGCCGGATCCGGCCCTCGTCCATCTTCGCGGACGCACCGCCGCCAATCAGGCCGACGTTGAAGGTCAGCTTGTCCTCGGGAAGCTGCTTGCGGAACGCGTCGATTATCCGCGCCAGCTCATAGATGGCGCCGTTGCCGGAGTTGGGTGAGAAAATCCCGCTCGAATGGCCGGAGCGGGCGCTGACCGTCAGGGTCCAGGCGCCGGAGCTGCGCCGGGCGATCGAGCCGATGTCCTTGCCCTCCTCCTGCGCCAGTCCTTCGAAATCGAGCGCGACGTCGGCGCGCCTGCCGGCGGCGACCAGGTCGCGGCGGGCGAGCTCGATCGGCAGGCCATTATCTTCTTCGTCGCCGGTCAGCACCACCTCGATGTCGGCATTCTTCAGCGTGCCGGCAGCGTGCATTGCGCGGAGTGCCGCGATCATCACCGCCATTCCGCCCTTGTCGTCGCCGGATCCCGGGCCGATGCCGTCGTTGCCGCGCCGCTCCCACCGCTGGAACGGGCTGTCGGGCTCGAATACCGTGTCGAGATGGCCGATCAGCAGCAGCCGCTTGCCGCGCCCATTGCCCTTGTGCGTTGCGACGATGTGGCCGGCGCGGCCCGTCTGCCGCATGTCGATCCACTGCACCTTGAAGCCCAGCGGCTCCAGTTCGGCGCGAAGCATCTCGCCGACCTTGGTCACTCCTTCCAGGTTGAGCGAACCGCTGTTCTGATTGACCCATTTCTCGAGCATGGCGAGCGTCCGCTCCTGCTCGGCGTCGACAGTCTGCATCATTCGCGTCTCCGCCGGCGAAAGCTTGGCGGCGGCGGGCTCGGGGGCGAGGGCGAGGGCGGCTAGCGCCAGTGTCAGGGTACGGAACATGGGGAGCAGATTGGGGGGAAACCGCAATCACCGCAATGGGTGGAAAGCGGACGTTGGCGCTGGGCTTAATCGGCGTTGTCGAACTTCCGGACCTCGACCGTGCTTTCGTCGAAACCGTCAAGCAGGCGTGCATTGATGCCCACCTTGCCGAAATCTTCCCCAAGAGTCGCCCAGTGGGTGCCGCAGCCGCAGATCGGACAATGGTGAATGCCGATCATTCGATCGCCCCAGATATAGGCCGTCGTCTCGCCTGAAATGCTTACCTGGTCCGGTGGGAAATAGGCGACGCGCCATGCAAGCTTGCGACAGAGCGAGCAGTTACAGTCCGCAACCCACTCGGGCTTGCTTGGCACCTCTATCCGCACATTGCCGCAGTGACAGCTTCCGTGAACGCCCATAGCGAATTCTAGTCGCGATTTGTGAATGTCCGCAATGGTTTCAAAGCGGGCATTCGAGACTATTCGAGCGAGCATTAACCCGACGCAGAGTTCTCTGACCTAGTTGTGCTGCGTCAGGAGACGCAATCATGAAGTTTATCTCGTTAAAGTCGCGCGGCGGCGACTATCTGGTCGTCGCGGAAAACGTCGCCTGGCTACGCGCGCACGAAAATGGTCAGACCCAGGTTGGAGTTATCGGTGGAGCTCCAATTCTCGTGGCTGGCAGCATCGAGGAAATCGCCGCCACGATATTGGCTGGTTGAGTGTCCGCCTTGGGTGGAAAGCGGACATAAGCGTTCCAGACAGCATTTGGCATTTTGCCGCGTCAGGGTAGATTGCGCGGCAGGGGGCGAAATCATGGCCACTGCCGTTGCGAGTGCAGAACCCGAGCCGCGTCGATGGCGATTGCGCCTGCCGGAGCGGCTGCCAGACCTCAAGGGCAAGTGGCTGACGCTCTACACGATCGTCTGGGCGATCATGCTGCCGTTATCGCTCGCGGGTGCGGTGTGGGGTACTTATATCAACCTCACCGTTGTCCCGATGTGGTCGCCCTATGGCATCTCCACTACGGACACAGTCCAGGGCGTGCGAATCGACAGCGTGTTGAGCGCCGAGCTGCGTGCCCGAGCAATCCGCGCCGGAGATTATGTCGTCGCAGTCGATGGCTGGGCGCTTCCCTCGACGGGGGCGCGAGCGGCAGCCCGACCTCGAGTCATCAAGCCCGATGGCAGTACGACGGAATTTCGCATGCGGCGGCCCAGCGGCGAAACCTACGAGGTGCGGCTGGTGCGGAGCATGGAGCTTCACCGGCAGGAGTTTCGAGAGGCGGGCATTAGCTGGCCCGTGGCGCGGACGGTCACTTCAATCGGCACCCTGATGCTTCCGAGCCTGTTTATCGGTGCGGCCGTCCTGTTATTTGTCCGCCGCCGCCGCGAAGCCGTGCCTGCCTTGCTATCGATCGCGTTCCTGGTCTTTGGCGGGATCGTCGCCGGGGCCGATCTTTCAGGGATCGGAGCGCGCGCATTGGGCGTGGGGTCATCCATTGGAACCCTCTGCCTTTTCGTTGCGCTGCTTGCCTTCCCTTCTGGACGCTTCGAGCCAAGATGGACGGCGGTTCCCGCCTTGCTTGTTCCGATCATGGCCGTGATCGACCCCGGCGGCGCAGCCGGCGCTGCAGTCGGCATTGCGATCACGCTGGCCATTCTGGCGGCGTTGACCAGCCGATACCGACGTATCCGCGATGGAGCTGAGCGCCTACAGCTTCGCTCAGCTTTCTTTGGGCTTGTGATCGGATTGGTCTTTTTCATCATATCGGGGATCGGCGATGCTGCCGTCGAAGCCTGGCAAGACGAGGACCCGAGATGGCTCCCATGGCAATATGCAATCTTCTCAAATTTCGGCGTCGGGGGCCTGGGGATAATGGCGCTCGGCCTCATCGTCTCGATCCTGCGCTATCGGCTGTACGATGCGGACACGGTGATCGGCCGCTCGGCAGCCTATGGTGTATTGACGGTCGGTTTTGTCGCATTGTTCGCGGCAAGCCAAAAGGTCATCGAGCTGCTTGGCCAGGAATATTTAGGCCAGAATGTTGGCGCTCTTGCCGGGGGGATCGGCGCCGCGATCGCCGCAGTGGGGATCGCCCCGATGCATACTCGAGCCCAGCGATGGGCGGAGCGCCGCTTCCAGAACAACCTCTATCGGTTGCGCAATGGCCTGCCTGCGCTGGTCGGTGACCTTCGTGAAACGTCAGGAGTGGAGCAGATCGCCGGCGCCACGCTGGACGGCCTCACTGAGGGCGTTCGCGCAAGTCGCGCAGCCTTCATAGCCGGAGGCCAATTTGTCGACGCTCGCGAAATCCCCGAGAGGGAGGTGCGGCAGTGGTGGCACGAATGGACGCCTGCCTCGCATGACGGGATCGATACAGACCGATCGGACCCGCTGTTTCCGGTTCGAGTCCCGCTTGAAGCCGAAGGACACGGAAGGGTTGGCTGGTTGTTGCTGGGCGCGCGCCCGGATGGAAGTCTGTTCGGAAGCAGTGAATGCGATGTGATCGAGGAGATTGCGGAACCGGTTGCGCGCGCGGTTCAGGTCGCTCTCATACGCGAAGATCGGGAAGCTATGCATCGGCGTGATCTCCAATCCATGGAGCGCCGAGTGCAAATGATCGAAAAGCGCTTGGCTCGATTGCTTCCGGCTAAACACTCGGGGCGATCAAAAACCTAATGGCCGCAATGGGTCGAAAGCGGACATTAGGGTTGGGAGCTGCTACGGTTGGCGCGTAGACTTCAGGGGAAGACGCATGGGTGTCACTCGAGTGCTTGTTGCGTTAGCCCTGGTGGCATCGGAACCGCTGGCCGCTCAAGCCGAAACCGTCGACCCCGACCAGATAGTTCGCGCGCTGACCAAGGAGCCGACCTTCAGGGCCGCCGCCAATGCCCTCGATACTGGCCATGATAAATGGGTGCAGGACATCATCACCCTGACCGAAATCCCGTCACCTCCATTCAAGGAGCAGGCGCGAGCGACGGCATTCGCGGATATGTTGCGGCGCCGCGGCCTAAGCGACGTCGAAATTGACGACGAAGGGAATGTCCTCGCGATCCGAAAGGGGCTTGAAAGCGGCCCGGCCGTGGTCGTTTCCGCGCATCTCGATACGGTCTTTCCAGAAGGAACAGACGTCAAAGTCCGTCGAGAAGGCGAAAAGCTCTACGCGCCGGGTGTCGGAGATGACAGCGCCGGTCTTGCAACCGTCCTTGCATTGATCGACGCGATGAACGCGGCGGGGCTTAGAACAACGCGCGACTTGCTGATCGTTGGCACTGTTGGCGAGGAAGGAGCCGGCGACCTGAGGGGCGTTCGGCATCTCTTCACCAAAGGCAAATACCACAATCGAATTGCCGCATTCTTCTCGTTCGATGGCCGAGGGATGCAGTCGTTCACTCGCACGGGGACGGGTTCAAAGCGGTATCGCGTATCATATGCCGGGCCGGGCGGTCACAGCTACAACGCGTTCGGCATCGTCAATCCACTGGCTGCACTCGGCCGCACGGTTGTGGATTTGTACGAGTTGAAAGTTCCAGCCAGTCCGAAGACCACATTCAGCGCAAGTCTGGTCGGGGGCGGCACGTCGGTTAACGCCATCCCGGACAAGGCCTGGCTCGAAGTCGACCTTCGCTCCGTATCGCCGGCTGAGCTCGCAAAGCTGGAACAGCAATTTCTTGCGATCGTGAACAGGTCGGCCGAGGCGGAAAATCGAGCGCGTTCCACGAAGGACGGAAGTGTCACGGTCGAGGCGCAGATGACCGGAGAGCGTCCGGCTGGCGAAACTCCGGCGTCGGCGAACATCGTGCGGTTCGTTGAAGCCGCCTATCGCGTCGAGGGCATCAAGGTAACGTCGCTGGCGGGCTCGACCGATGCAAACACGCCGATGAGCCTTGGCATTCCGGCGGTGACCGTCTCGCGCGTAGTCGTGAACGAACGCGGCCATTCGCTCGGCGAATGGATAGGGTTGGAAAAGGCGGAAAATGTGAGGCTAAGGAGAATTTTGCTCGCGGCGGTCGTCGCCACGGCACGCCACCCCAACTGATGGCAGGAACGGGTGGAAACCGGTCATGGTTGAAACGGACCGGAAATGGACCCCGACGTGTGTTTCAACGCCCTTGGGTCGGGGAGCCGACGGAACTACTCGTGCGGTCCCTCGCTGTGGTAGCCCGGGTTGAAGGCTTCCGGTCCAAAGAGGTGACTACCATGGTCGAATACCGGCGTGGCGTTGCGAAAAAGCGTAAAAATGAACTCTGGCATTGGCGCCCGGAATGCGAGTCCTACCCCTTCGAGACGTTTGCGATCCGCAAGGATAAGCCGACCGACGACCAACTTTGTTCGCGGTGCGCGGCCTGCGCTTGAGGCTAATCGATGCAGCGGTTGTGCGACTTTCCTTCGACTTTGTCGGCCCGCTCATCATATTCCTGCGCCATTGCCAACAAGGCGGCGATGGTCTGGTCGTCATTCACGCCAAGCGCGAGTTGACGGCAATGGTCTGCCTGGTGCCTAAGCCAGGAAGGCTTTTCCATTTTCATACGCCAACCAACTCCGCTGCCAGCCCCTATTCCACTGGGACCTGATAGCGTCGGGAAGACGACTCCGACGCAAGGCAAGTATTGGAATGCAAAATCGAGCCCTTTGGCATTAGTAATTCTCCCGATAGGACAATCACTTATCCTGCATTAAACTAGCTTCCACTGTGGAGCGCTTAATGTCGAGTTACCGACTTTACATGGTCAGCGTCCTGACGCTCCGGTTTGAACCGGCGCAAGAGCTGGATGCTGAGGACGACCAACAGGCCATCGCCGCCGCCGAAGTGGCCCGTGCTGCCCGGGCGGCCGAACTGTGGCAAGGCAACCGCATGGTCATGCAGTGGACAGCCGTGGACGCGCCGGAAACGGAAAATATTGGAAAGAGTTTAGGCAGCGCCGACGCATCTTCCCCCGCGCCGCCCGTTTAGAGCGGATGGTGGCATAGCCCTGGCGCCACTTTGACCCGGTCACCCCGAAGGTCGTCCGCCGCCCGAAAGCGATAGCTAACGAAAGATAAGTTACAGAGCCGCAATAATGGCGCGATAGAGGCTCCCACAGGGGGTCACGCCATGTCCAAAACTGTCGCGGAGCCGACCGGAACGCGCCTTGAATCGCTCGACTTCATTCGCGGCTGTGCGCTCTTCGGTATCCTCATCATGAACATCGTCGGCATGGGCATGGGGCCTGCCTATGACAACCCAACCGTCATGGGCGGCGATACGGGCATCAACTTGTGGACCTGGTATGTCGTCAACGTTGGTTTCGAAGGCACGCAGCGCGGCCTCTTCTCGATCCTGTTCGGCGCCGGCGTCATCCTCTTTACCAGCCGGCCCGATTCCACGGACGCCTATTTCCGGCGCAACCTCTGGCTGATCGCCTTCGGTCTGTTCAACGCCTGGGTCCTGTTGTGGGGAGGCGACATCCTCTATTTCTACGGTCTGACCGCCCTGTTCCTGTTCGCGTTTCGCAATCTGCCGGGCAAGAAATTGCTTGGCCTTGGAGTCGCATCATTCGTCCTCGGTGCCGCCTGGAGCGGCCTTGAAACCTACAATATGCTCAACCTCCATGAGCGCGCTGCCGCTGCCGAGACGGTGCCCGTTGCCCAGCGGAATGAAGAACAGAAGAGTGCGATCGAAAAGTGGAAGGAGCAGTCGCGTGGCGGTCCTTCGCCCGAGGTGGTTGCCCGGCTAAAGCGGGAAAATCAGGGCGGCTATGTTAGCGCACTCGTGGTACGCGCGCCGCGCATCAGCCAGGCCCAGTCCTGGGACGCCTACCGCTATTTCTTCGACATCTTCGGGATGATGATGATCGGCATGGCCCTGTTCAAGCTCGGCGTGCTGACCCTGGAAGCCAAGACGCGGACCTATTTCGCGATGATGGTCGGCGGTTACGCGATCGGCATGCCGCTCAACATCTACGAGGCAAATTGGCTCATGAGCCACGGTTTCTCCGGCCTCGCCAGGCACCAGGCGGAAATCACCTATGACTTCGCGCGGCTGGCGCAGACGACCGGACACCTCGGGCTGCTCGGGCTGTTCCTCAAGTCGGGCATATTTGCATCGTTCGAATGGCTGTGGCGCTACCTGACTTACGGCAAGCAGCCACGGTTCCGGAGAGAGGCACCGGTATCCGGCGCCCAGCCCCTGCCCGCTGGAAGTGGCTAGTGGCTCGCCCTGGGCATTTTCAGGGTCAGGCGGCGGTTTGTCTCGGCTGCAGCCATTTCGGCAACAAGTGATAAGGGTCGAGACCGGGCTTCATTTCAAAATCCGCCTCGGCTGCGGTCAGCAGCTTCTCAAGGCTCCCGTCCTTGTAGGCGTCGAACAATTCGGTGCATCCGCCGACAAATACGCCGCCGACGAACAGTTGCGGAATCGTCTTCATTCCGGTGCGGGATTCCAAGGCGGCGCGGACCTTTCCGCCAAATCCTCCCTCCTGCATCGCGCGGCTATCCAGGTCGATTGAGCGATAGGGCAGTCCGATTGCCTGGAACAATTTGCGAGCGGACCAGCAAAACTCGCACCATTCCAGCGCAAACAGCACCACCGGCTGTTCGCGATCGGCAAGCGCGGCATCAATAAATCGGACCGCCTCTGGATCGATCGCAGGCATGTCTTCGTCAGCCGGCGCGGCTGGGGGACTGGCCGGCAAGTCAAAGCGGTAGCCTGGGGTGGAGCGGGATATTTCCTGCTCCCGTTCGTCCATTTCTTCGCCGATGTCCTCGAACAAGGGTGTCGACAGATAGCGTTCGCCGGTATCGGGCAGCATGCACAGGATGTTCGACCCTGCCGGCGCCTGGGCGGCGACCTCCAGGGCAGCGGCCAGCGTCGCGCCAGCCGATGTACCGACCAAAATCCCTTCTTGCGTCGCCAGCGCGCGGGAAAGGCGAAGCGCCTCTTTGCCGTCGACGCCAATGACTTGGTCGATCAGGCCATTGTCGATCGCGTCGCCTGTGATCTTGCTAATAAAATCTGGTGTCCAGCCCTGCATCAAATGGGGGCGGAAGCTCGGGTGGCTGCCCAGCGGCGCGCCGTTGGCATCATAGGCCGTGCGCTGGCCGCTCGACACGATCGGGGCGTTGTCGGGTTCGGCCAGGATAATCTGCGTTTGCGGCGATTTCTCGCGTAGCACCCTTGCGACACCCTGCAGTGTCCCGCCGGTGCCGGATCCGGTCACCCAATAATCGAGCCGCATGCCGTCGAAAGTCGCGAGGATCTCCTGCGCGGTGGTGCGGGCATGCACCTCGGGATTGGCCGGATTTTCGAATTGCCGCGCCAGGAACCAGCCGTGTTTCTCGGCCAGCTCCTCGGCCTTGCGATACATGCCGCTGCCTTTTTCCGATGCCGGGGTCAGCACCACCTTGGCACCCAGGAAGCGCATCAGGCGACGCCGCTCCACGGAAAAGCTTTCCGCCATGGTCACGACGAGCGGATGGCCCTTGACCGCGCAAACCATGGCCAGCGCGATGCCGGTGTTGCCGCTGGTCGCTTCGATCACGGTCTGGCCGGGTTTCAGCTGACCATTCCGTTCGGCATCTTCGATGATGCCAAGCGCCAGGCGATCCTTGACCGATCCCATCGGGTTGAAGGATTCTACCTTGGCGAAGAGATTGCAGCGCCCGTCGCTGATCCGGTTCAGCCGGACTACCGGCGTGTTGCCGATTGTTTCGAGAATGGAATCCAGCGGTTTCATTTTACCCTCTCGGCGAAACTCCAGGGCCGATCATGCACCCTTATCGCCGGTCCCTCCAGTTCCAAGCAGCCCGGCCTGGCGTTCCTGCTGCGATAGGCCAAAAAGCGGTACCCCTTTGAAGGGAGCGCAATGCCGAGCCGACCAGCGCGAGAAAGCGGTGCCGTAGACGGGATAAGATAGGGCGGAGATTCAAATGACTGCAACGAGTCGAAAGCTTTCATCCGCCAAATGACCGCAATGGGTGGAAAGCGGACACTGGTTCGCCAGGGGTCTGAAACCCGCTCAGCGCCGTTTCGGCAGTTCGATCGTCGGGCCCAACCGGGCCATCACCATCCGTGCATCCATCGCGCGCGGCTCGCTGGCGAGGATCGGCCCCTTGTGCATGCTGATCTCGGCGGTCGCCTCGAACGCTTCGATCGTGTGCACATCGATGCTGTCATACCAGAAGGCGCCGCCCATCCACGGGTCCCAATAGTTCCAGCCATAGCCGCGCGTGGAATAGCCCCAATAGGGCCGCCAATAGGGATAACCATAGTAGGGGCGATACAACGGGTCGGACGTCGTGTAAGTCCGGATCTCATGCTCAGTATGACTGGTAACCGGGTGGAACCAGTCAAAACCACGCTGCAGCGTCAGTTCCGCAGCGCGGTAGAGGAGATAACCCTCGACCCGCTCGCGCGAGGCCAATTCATTGCCGTGGAAGCGGACCAGGAAGAAATCGGGCGCGAGTTGCTGCTCGGAATAGCCGCCGTGCACGCCGGAGGCGCGTTCGGCTACATATGGCTGGTAGGGCGTGGCGCTCATGCAGCCGCTGAGCCCGATGGCGGTCAGCGCAAGCGCCGCGGCGGCGCTATTCCGGAATTTCTTTTCCAACACGGCAATGTCCCCCTCAAACGCAGGTGGAGCTACGAGTAAGAGCCAAGCCCTGCGCCGAAGCCATACGCAAAGTCACGGAGGTGGGTCGTTGGTTGCCGCAGTAACCCTAGGCTCCCTTGCGTCGGACGCGCTGGCCCTGCGCCTTCATCGAGCCTAGCAACAGGCGATCCGAAGTCTCGGCCGCAGCGTCGGGAGTGAGATTGACGTCCACGGCGTCCGGGCCCTTGACCGATACGACGCCATCCTTCGCATCGACGTCGCTCGGATCATCGTAAACATGGGGTTGTTCGTGATTATGTTTGTCGGCCATGGAGCTCCAACGTCCCAAGCCCGAGAAGGTTTTGCTAAGCGGGGCAAATCGAGGGAAGTAACGGGTCGAATGTGTCCGTTCTGCGTGGAAAGCGGACACTAGCTCAACCCGGCGACGGATAGTCAATGGTTCGTGGACTGTCCTACAATTAGCCAAATAGGTAAACTTGCGCGACTCGGGCAAACCGGAGGAGCGCATCATGGACGTGGATGATTTGATCGACGAATTGATTGAGCGGGAAGGGGGTTATGCGAACCATCCCGCCGACAAGGGCGGGCCGACGCGGTACGGAATCACCGAGGCGGTTGCGCGGGCCCATGGCTATGCCGGCGCGATGACCAAGCTGCCGCGCGAGGAAGCAGCGGCCATCTACCGCCGGCTTTACTGGCTTCGGCCGCGCTTCGATGAGGTTGCCGAACGATGTCCCCGGGTTGCGGCCGAGCTGTTCGACACCGGTGCCAACATGGGGCCCGCGGTCGCATCCACCTTTCTCCAGCGGGCGCTGACCGCTCTCAATCGCAATGCGAGCGATTACCCGGATCTGGTTCCGGATGGCCGTATCGGTCCTGCCACGCTCGCGGCTCTAGCGGCGTTCCTCGAAGCGCGCGGAAGCGACCGCGGTGAAGCCGTGCTCCTCCGGGCGATCGAGGCGCTGCAGGGTGAGCGCTACCTCCGCCTGGCCGAGAAACGGCCTGCCAACGAGGCCTTCCTCTACGGCTGGTTAGCAAACCGCATTGGTGAGATTGGATAGCATCAGCAAACCGCATAAATTCACAATTTTGGCGTCTGGGTCCATGCAAATAGTGAAGTTAAGGAGCAAAAGGATGGGATTGTTCGAAGCGATTGTCGGTCCGGTGTCGAAGCTGCTCGACCGGATCATCCCCGATCCGGAGGCGCGCGACCGCGCCAAGCTGGAGCTGATCAAGCTGCAAGGCGACCAGGACATGGCGGCGATCGGCGCTCAGATGCAGGCGATCGTCGCCGAAGCCCAGTCGCCCGATCCCTGGACCAGCCGCGCCCGGCCGAGCTTCCTCTACGTCATGTATGCGATGATCCTGTGGGCGATCCCGATGGGCCTGATCGCCGCGGCCAATCCGCAAATGGCGATCGGCATCGGCAATGGCATGACCGCATACCTCCGGGGCCTTCCGGAGGAGCTCTACGCGCTCTTCGGCACCGGCTATCTCGGCTACACCGCAGCCCGCACCTGGGGGAAGATGAAGGGCGTTGAGCGGTAGCAGCTGAGCGCTAGCCGCCACCAGGGCGGGCTAGCGCTACGCCGCCAAACTACTCGTCGTCTCCCTCCGCACGGGCGCAGTCGTTGCCGGTCTGCGTCCCAAGATAGGAAGCATCGCCCGGCTCGCCATTCTGGGCGAGGTCGAGGAGGTAATATTCGGTATAAAGACGTCCGAACGGATGAACGTCCTCGCGATCATCGTTCAGGCCGAGGGCGCTGCCAAGGCCGGGGTTGTTGTCCTCGCTGTTCACCGGCTGATCGGGCTGTGACGGGCGACAAACGTCGCCTGGCGCTGCAGCGACCGGAGAGGCAATCAACAGGCTGGAAAGTGCGACTGAGAGCAAGAAACGCATGACAGACTCCTACAACGCAACCGAGCAGCTTCCGGCTATCATAGTCCGATGGGCCCGGGCGCTGTCATTGCGTTGAGTGGAGCGCTGGCTTCGGCGGGGCGCCGCGCCTTGCGCGGAAGGCGGGATCATCCCACATCCAGCCAGACAAGGAGCGGGAGCGCATAGCTTGGAACAGTATCACGGCACCACCATCCTGGGCGTGAAGAAGGACGGCAGGACCGTCATCGCCGGCGACGGGCAAGTCAGCCTCGGCAATACGGTGATCAAACCCAATGCCAAGAAGGTCCGGAGGCTAGGCGACGGCTCGGTGATCGGGGGCTTCGCCGGAGCGACCGCCGATGCCTTCACCCTGTTCGAGCGGCTGGAAAAGAAGCTGGAAGCGAGCCGCGGCCAGCTGCTCCGCGCCGCGGTCGAACTGGCCAAGGACTGGCGGACCGACAAATATCTCCGCAACCTCGAGGCGATGATGATCGTCGCCGACAAGGACACGCTGCTGATCCTGACCGGCAACGGCGACGTACTGGAACCGGAGGGTGGGATCGCCGCGATCGGGTCGGGCGGCAACTATGCTCTCGCCGCCGCCCGCGCGCTCAGCGAATATGAGCAGGATCCGGAAAAGCTGGCGCGCCGGGCCATGACCATCGCCGCCGAGGTCTGCGTCTTCACCAACGATCAGCTGACCCTCGAAACGATTGGCGAGTGACCTGATGCGCGGCTAACGTCGCCCGCATGCTGTTGGACCGTCGGGCATTCGCTGCTGGCTCCGCCGCCCTCCTGTCCGGATGCGCGACGGTCGGCACGCGGCAGTCCGGCACTGCCAATTGCTCGCCGCTTTCTCCGGTGAACGTTGACGAGAGCCGGATCATCCGCACCGTCGCCGGGCTTCGCCCCTACCGAGCTTCCGGCTTCGTCGTCCGCGCCGAGCCATTGGGCGAAAAGAAGCTCGTCCACAATTACGGCCATGGCGGCGCGGGCATCACCTTGAGCTGGGGAAGCTCGAAACTGGCTACCGATCTTGGGCTTCCTGATCACCGCGGGCCGGTCGCGGTGATCGGTTCGGGCGTCATGGGTCTGTCGACGGCACGGCTGGTTCAGGAGGCGGGCTTCCCGGTGACCATCTACGCCGCCGCGCTTCCGCCCGACACGACCTCGAACGTCGCCGGCGGCCAGTTCCATCCGTTCGGATTCTTCCGCGAGGATTCGGCGACCCCGGAGTTCAAGGCACAGTATCTTCGCGCCCTCGATTACAGCTGGCGGCGCTTCCAGATCATGGTCGGCGAAGATTACGGGATCCGCTGGCTCCCGACCTTTGTCGAGACCGGCAGTCCGGATGCCCGCGAGATCGCCAACTTCCCGCCCATCAACCGGATGCTCAGCCCGGCCGAGCATCCCTTCGCGCTGGACAGCGTGCTCCGCTACGACACGATGTACGTCGAGACCGGCCGTTATCTTCGCCAGATGCTCCGCGACTTCCAGATCGCGGGCGGCAGGATCGAGGTGCGGCGCCTCGCCACGCCGGCCGAGATCGCATCCTTGCCGGAAGGCCTGGTGTTCAACTGCACGGGGCTCGGAGCGCGCGACTTGTTCGGCGATCAGGAGCTGCAGCCAGTTCGCGGCCAGCTTGCGATCCTCGAACCTCAGCCGGAGGTCCGCTACGCCGCGCTCGGCGGGTTCGGCTACATGTTTCCAAGGGCGGACGGGATCATCCTCGGCGGAACGTTCGAACGCGACGTCTGGGATACGACGCCCGATCCGGCGGACATCGCCCGCATCGTCCGCTCCCACCGGCGTTTCTTCGAGGCTTTCCGCTGCGCCGCTTGATCGCGCCTCTCGAACCTCCATCTAACAACGCCATGAACGACAATCTCACCCCCAAGGCCATCGTCGCCGCATTGGACGAGCACATCATCGGCCAGAATGAGGCGAAGAAGGCGGTTGCGGTCGCCTTGCGGAACCGGTGGCGGCGCCAGCGCCTTTCGCCCGAGCTTCGCGAGGAAGTCACGCCCAAGAACATCTTGATGATCGGGCCGACCGGCTGCGGCAAGACGGAGATCAGCCGCCGCCTCGCCAAGCTGGCCGACGCTCCGTTCGTCAAGGTGGAGGCGACCAAGTTCACCGAGGTCGGCTATGTCGGCCGCGACGTCGAGCAGATCGGCCGCGACCTGGTCGAGGAGGCGGTCCGGCTTGAGCGTGAGCGCCGCCGGGAGAAGGTCCGCGAGGCGTCTGAATCGGCGGCGATGGAGCGGCTGCTGGATGCGCTCACCGGCAAGGGCTCGTCGGAAGCGACGCGGGCCAGCTTCCGCCAGCGCTTCGCCGACGGGAGCTTGGAAACTGCCGAAGTTGAGATCGAAGTGGCCGAGGCATCGACCATGCCGTTCGACATCCCCGGCAGCGGCGGCGTGGGCATGATCAACCTTTCCGAAATGATGCAGAAGGCGATGGGCGGCCCGCCCAAGAAGCGCCGCAAGCTAAAGGTCAAGGACGCTTTTTCGAAGCTGGTTGAGGAAGAGGCCGACAAGCGGGTCGACCAGGATGACGTGACCCGCGTTGCACTGGCCGATGCCGAGGCCAACGGGATCGTCTTCCTTGATGAGATCGACAAGATCGCGGTCAGCGACGTCCGCGGCGGCTCGGTCAGCCGGGAGGGCGTCCAGCGCGACCTCCTTCCGCTGATCGAAGGGACGACCGTCGCCACCAAATATGGGCCGATCAAGACCGACCACATCCTGTTTATCGCCAGCGGCGCCTTCCATTTAGCGAAGCCGGCCGACCTTCTTCCCGAGCTTCAGGGCCGCCTGCCGATTCGCGTCGAGCTCGCCACGCTCACCGAGGAAGATTTCGTCCGGATCCTGTCGGCGACCCGGGCCAGCCTGACCGAGCAATATTGCGCGCTGCTCGCCACCGAGGACGTGACGATCGAGTTCGCCGACGACGGCATTGCCGCGCTTGCGCGGATCGCCGCCGAGGTGAACGACGCGATCGAGAATATCGGCGCCCGGCGACTCCAGACGGTGATGGAAAAGCTGGTCGAGGACATCAGCTTCACTGCCGAGGAGCGGAAGGGCGAAAGGCTGGTGATCGATGCGGCCTTTGTCGAAGGACAACTCGCTGGAATCGCCAAGAACGCCGACCTTAGCCGCTACGTCCTCTGATCGGCATCGCGATACCGCCAGACCAGCCCTTGCACGAACGGCGACCACAGTGGCGCCTCGACTCCGGCAAGCCTCAGCCGGCTGGCGGCCCATTGGTTGCATGTATGGACCGCATTGGCCTTGCCGACACCTCGGTAGAAGGCGTCTCGCGGCCCATAGCCCGGATGGTCGATCCGGATCGGCCGGCCGGCAGCGTCGAGCTCGAAGCCGGCCCGAATCGAGGCCCACAAGCGGCGATACTGCTCCGGCGTCAGGCGAATCTCCTTTGCCGCCCAGGTGGGATCGCGGGTCCATTCGACATGCATCACCCGCTCCCCGCCGCTAAGGGCGATCGCCGCGGTCTTGAGCGTCAGGTCGCCCCAGGTCGGGGTTTCCAGATAGACCCGCCGCTCGCCCGCACCGAACGCGATCCACTCAGCGTCACCCGGAACGTTCATCATGTCGGACTTGGGGATGAGCGGCCGCCAGTCGAGCCCCTGCGCATTCGCCGGCAGGACCAGGTCGACGTGGACGCCATTGTTGGCCAGATAGATTGTGACCCCTTGATCGGGCTCCTTCCAGCCGCTGTTCAGCGGTACCAGAGCTCCGAGGAAGGCCGCGGCAAGATAGATGAGGGGAATCGCCAGGATCGCGAACGCGATGCGGGCAGGCCAGCGAAGCTTTCGGGATCGGCGGCGGCGGCGTGGCATGGATGCGTTGATGCCAAGAGATGGCGCGCTTGTCTCGTCACGACAGTCGTCGTCGACGATTTTTCGGGGCATGCCCCGCATGTCCTGAAAAATGGTCGGGGCGACTGGATTCGAACCAGCGACCCCCACACCCCCAGTGTGATGCGCTACCAGGCTGCGCTACGCCCCGACCGTCGCATCCCCATGGGACGCGAGAGCGGCGCATCTAGGGCGATGAGCATCGCTTGGCAAGGCGGCCCGCGGCGTGATAGGCGGCCCGCCACTTCCTGCGCTTGGGGCCTTACAGGTGCGCAAAAGAAGAAGAGTCTTCCAATTCCATGACCACCACTTCGCTTCTCGCTGCCGCCGCTGCGCCGTCGGGCGCCAGCTTCTTCATCCAGACGATCCCGCTCGTCCTCGTCTTTGTCATCTTCTGGTTCCTGCTGATCCGGCCGCAGCAGAAGCGGATGAAGGAGCATCAGGCAGAGATCGCCGCGGTCAAGAAGGGCGACCGGGTGGTCACCGGGGGGGGCCTGATCGGCAAGGTCACCAAGGTCGGCGACACCGAAGTCGAGGTCGAGCTGGGACCGAATGTCCGCGTCCAGGCATTGAAGTCGACGCTTAGCCAGGTGGTCGATCCGACCGCCAGGCCCGCCAACGACTAAGGGGCAGATCCCAAATGTTCGATTTTCCCCGTTGGAAGGT
>DASTVY010000022.1:0-2752 GCA_035758865.1 Sphingomicrobium sp.
ACCTGTTCGGGGCGATCCGCGAGGAACTCCTCAAGCACAAGGTAATCTTCCTCCGCCACCAGCTGATCGGCAAGGCCGACCATGTCGCCTTCGCCCAGCGCTTCGGCGATCTGGAGGATCACCCGGTTGCTGGAAGCGACCCCGACCATCCGGGCCTTGTCTGCATCTACAAGGACATGGATTCACCACCGGACTTCTACGAGAACGCCTGGCATTGCGATGCGACCTGGCGCGATAGCCCGCCGCTGGGCTGCGTGCTTCGCTGCATCGAATGCCCACCGGTTGGGGGCGACACGCTGTGGGTCAATATGGCCCGGGCCTATGAAGAGCTGCCTGACCACATCAAGGAAACGATCGACGGGCTCTATGCACGCCACTCGATCGAGGCGAGCTTTGGCGCTCGGATGCCGATCGAGAAGCGGCATGCCCTGAAGGCGCAGTATCCCGATGCCGAGCATCCCGTTGTCCGGACCCATCCGGAAACCGGTGAGAAAGTGCTGTTCGTCAATTCATTCACGACCCACTTCACCAACTTCCACACCTCCGACAACGTCCGCTACGGGCAGGATTATGCGCCGGGCGGAGCCCAGCTCCTCCAATATCTGATCGGCCGCGCAGCGATCCCCGAGTACCAGGTTCGCTGGCGCTGGGAGCCGAACAGCGTGGCGATCTGGGATAACCGCTGCACGCAGCATTACGCCGTCATGGATTACTGGCCCGCCGTCCGGAAAATGGAGCGGGCGGGGATCATCGGCGACAAACCCTATTAGTATCCAGGGAGATTATTCATGCAGTTCCTCGACGACTCCCTCTTGCCTGAGACCCAGGACAAGCTGGTCATCACCGTCGCCCCCTATGGCCCCGAATGGGCGGTAAGCGATTTTCCGGAAGATCTTCCGCTGACCATGGACCAGCACGTCCAGCAGGCGGTCGATTGCTTCAACGCTGGCGCGACCGTGCTCCACATCCATGTCCGCGAGCTGGACGGAAAGGGCAGTAAGCGCCTCTCCAAGTTCAACGAGCTGCTCGGCCTGCTCCGTGAAGCCGTTCCGGAGATGATCCTCCAGGTCGGCGGCTCCATCTCCTTCGCGCCGGAGGGCGAGGGAGCCGAGGCCAAGTGGCTGTCCGACGATACGCGACACATGCTCGCCGAGCTCACTCCAAAGCCGGACCAGGTGACCATCGCCATCAATACGACGCAGATGAACATCATGGACCTGATGTCCGAGGCGGAATATGGCAAGACCAGCCTCGCCGATCCGGACACCTATCACGCCTATCGCGAAATGGTCGTCCCGGCTGGACCGAGCTGGGTTGAGGAACATCTTCGCCGACTGGTCGCGGCCGGCATCCAACCGCACTTCCAGCTCACTTGCATGCCCGATCTGGAAACGCTTGAGAGGCTGGTCCGGCGTGGTCACTATAACGGCCCGCTGAACCTCACCTGGGTCGGAATCGGTGGCGGCTTCGATGGCCCCAATCCGAACAATTTCATGGAATTCATCCGCCGTGCGCCTGATGGTTCGACCGTCACGCTGGAGTCGGTGATGCGCAACGTCCTGCCGATCAACGTCATGGCCATGGCGCTTGGCATGCACACCCGCTGCGGCAACGAAGACACGCTCTATGACCAGCACGGCGACAAGATCACGTCGGTGCAGCAGGTCGAGCAGCTGGTCCGCGTCGCCAAGGAGCTGGGCCGCGAAGTCGCCACCGCGAAGGAAGCGCGCGAGATCTACAAGATCGGAGTCCAGTACAACAGCGTCGATGAGACGCTGGCCGAGCTCGGCATGGTTCCCAACCGCGAGCCCGGCCGACGGGCGCTGCCAAACCGGTACGCGGCATGACCGACTTGGCCGAACGCCAGCATCCCGTCCCGCGCTATGCGTGGGTCGTCTTCGCGCTAACGTTCGGCCTGCTCATCTCCGACTATATGGCGCGGCAGGTACTGAACGCCGTCTTCCCGCTGCTGAAGTCGGAATGGGCGCTTTCGGATGCGCAGCTGGGGCTGCTGAGCGGCGTCGTCGCGATCATGGTCGGGCTGTTGACCTTCCCGCTTTCGCTTATTGCCGACCGCTGGGGCCGGGTCAAAAGCCTGACCGCGATGGCGGTGCTGTGGAGCCTCGCAACTTTGCTCTGCGCCGTCGCCGGTAATTACCAGCAGATGCTCGCGGGGCGCGTCCTCGTCGGTGTCGGCGAAGCTGCTTATGGCAGCGTCGGGATCGCAGTTGTGGTGAGCGCCTTCCCGAAACGGCTCAGGGCGACGCTGTCGGCCGCATTCATGGCCGGGGGATTGCTCGGCCAGGTATTGGGCGTTGCCATCGGCGGGGCGATCGCTGCCACTCACGGTTGGCGAACGGCGTTTCTGGTCATTGCTCTGGCCGGCCTCGCACTGGCCGTCCTCTACCCCATCCTGATCGGGGAACGGCGCCTGGCCGACGTCGCGCAGCGGGCCGGCCAGCAGCCGTACGAGCGCAAGCGGGCTTTCCCCAAAATCGGCAGCCTGTTTGCCGGCCGCACCATCAAATGCGTCTATATCGGCAGCGGGCTGCAGCTGTTTGTGGCCGGTGCCCTCCCGGCCTGGCTGCCGACCTACTTCAATCGCTACTACGGCCTTCCGGTCGACCGAGCGGCGGGACTTGCGGCGCTGTTCCTCGCAATCTGCGGCATCGGAATGGTGGTCTGCGGAATGGTCAGCGACCGGCTCTACAGCCTCCCCGAGCAGCGACTGAAGCTGTCGGTTGGCTACAGC
>DASTVY010000079.1:0-2327 GCA_035758865.1 Sphingomicrobium sp.
CAGTCCGCGCTTATTTTCTTCTTCGCCGCCTACTCCGGCGCCGACCTTCAGCACCTCGGCCGCTGCGACCCCTTCCGGATAGGGCAAGTCCGATCCGGTGACGAGCGCTCTGCGCAACGGGACCGAGTACATGACGCCGAGGATTCCGCCGATGGCGATCACCGCAACCGACAGCCAGAAGGGGAATCCGGTCCACCAGCCGACCATAACAAGGCCGGGGAGCACGAAAATGATCGCACTCAAGGTGCCGGCCGCCGAAGCGATCGTCTGGACGATGTTGTTTTCCTGGATCGTGGCGCCCTGGAAATAACGCAGCACGGCCATGGAGATGACGGCGGCCGGGATCGAGGTGGCGAAGGTCAGGCCTAGCCTCAGGCCCAGGTAAACATTGGCCGCGGTGAAGAGCAATGTGATGAGGCCGCCGAGGATGACGCCGCGAAGCGTCAATTCCCTGAATCCGGTCGTCGGTACGGCCACAGTCGCCATCAAGCCTCTCCCCTTATTTCTTGTCGGCTGGAGCGGGCAATTCCTCCCGCTCGAACCGAATGACGGTTTCGTAACGGTTGAGCAGCAGCCGGTCACCCTCGATTTTCAGAGGCTCGCGGTTGAAATTGTGGGTCTTGTAAGCGCCCTCCATGCGGGTCGCTGTCAGGAAAACGGTCGTGCCGTCCGACGACCAGCTGCCCTCGGCTGCCTCCGACACCGCGCCATAGTCGAGCTGGTACATGAAGCGCCCGTCTGCATCGAGCTCCAGTGCCGCGCCGACCTCAATCTGGTTGGAGCGATAGAAACCGATGACCGGCGGCGCATCGGCCGCGGCAAGCAGCAGTGCTGCAATCAACATTTCCACCTCTTTCAGACAATCGGGTTGCGGGGCCCCATGGCGGCAGCCTAGCCGCACCTGACCAGTTGCTCAACGCGCTACTGCGGCGCCGACATATCGCGGTAGCGTTCCTCGCTGGTCAGCCGGTAATCATCGACGTCGCGCTGGGCATTCTCCTGTGCGGCGGCCCGCTTGTTGCCCATTGCAACATCATATTTGACGAGTGCGTCGGACAAAGCCTGGGCTTCCGTCGGACAGGCCGCCTTGACCGCAGTCGAATAGGCGTCGGCCGCGACTTTCGCCCTCATCTGATTGGACTCAAACGTCTTCAAGCAGCTGGCAAACGCGCGACGCGGCGCGTCAATGGACGAAGGATTTGGCGCCGCCAGCGCGAGCGCCAGTACAAACGTGATCATACCCGTCCCCTCCACGGACACATCAACGTTTGAAGAGAATGACTTATCCCCGCAGAAAATCAACCAAGTCCGAACTCAGCCGGCCCGGAATTGCTTTACGCGCCGATGGTGACCCCTGGCGGCACCGGCGAACTATGCCGCCGGACGACCTGCCAACTGGCCTCGACGCGGACCCAAACGTCGGTCAGCAGGACGCGTTCATCGATCAGCTGGCCAAGATAACGAACCTTCCACTGGGCATCGACCGTCGCCACGATCACATTTTCTAGCGCCACGCATTCGATCACGCGCACCTCGAGGCTGGCGATATCCATTCGCTTCAACGCCTCGATCCATTGCTCGAGATTGACTGCGACGGAGCCGGTCGAGCGGATGCCTACCAGCTTATATTGCGGGTGAATCAAGCGACGGAGCGCCGCCTCATCTTTCTCGATCAGCGCATCGCGCCACTCGCGTTCCAGGTCCCGGACATCCATGCAAGGTGCGTCAGCGGCCACGGAGCAGACCTCCAAATATGCCGCGCAGCAGGGAATTGCCGAGCTGGCGGCCAACGGACGAAGCAATAGAACGCCCAGCCGACTGTATCATCTTGTCGGCCATAGTGGGTTTTGCCGCCTCACGCGCCTGCCGGGCAGCTTCACGCTCCTGTTCCCGTCTCAACCGATCGGCTTCCCGATCGGCCTCGCGTTGCTGGCGGACTGCTTCGCGCTCGGCGGCTACGCGCTGGCGGGCGGCTTCCTTGTCAGCGATGGCCTGCTGGCGGGCGGCTTCGGCCGCCGCCCTGTCGGCGTCGCTCTGCGCCTTGGCGGCGGCCGCCGCGGCGGCTGCCTCATCGCCCTTGGCCTTCAAAATCTCCTCCGCGCTGTCGCGGTCGAGCAGCTGGTCATATTTTGCGCCGATCGCGTCCGTCTGCACGAGGATGGCCCGTTCCTGCTGGGTCAGCGGGCCAACCCGTGAGCCAGGCGGCTTGATTAGGGTTCGTTCAACTGGCGACGGTGCGCCGTCGGGAAGCAGCAGTGAGACCAGCGCCTCGCCCACCTTCAGCTCGGTGATTGCCCTGGCGACGTCGACTTCCGGGTTCGGGCGGA
>DASTVY010000081.1:0-2525 GCA_035758865.1 Sphingomicrobium sp.
ACGGCGCGGACCATATTGCGCGAGCCCGGGAAAAATTCCGGTTCACGGATCGAGGCAATCAAGGCAGCCGAAGACATGCTCCGCAAGGCGGTCGCGCTCGATCCCAACTATGCGCCGGGCTGGGCGCAGTTGTCGGGCGCAATGTATGTTCAGACAGAATTCGTCGGGGAAACAGGCGACGACGGACCAAGGCTAAGGCGTGAAGCGGCGGCATATGCCGACCGCGCATTGAAGCTCGCACCGCAGCTTGCCGAAGCTCATTACGCCAAGGCGCGCTCGTTGGTAGGTCCAGAAGGGCGACCCGAGGGTAATTTCAGCGGATTGAAAACCGCCCTGCGGCTCGATCCAAACAGCACGGACGTCTTGTTCAGCCTCGCCAACTATTATTCATGGGCCGGCGACTTCGCTGCGGAAATGGATGTGCGCCGCAAGGCGGTGGCACTCGAGCCGCTTTGGATTTTCGCCTCCCTGCCCGCAGTAGGAACCGCGTGGGAGCTCGGCTTTGATGAGGAAGCAGAGCGCTATGCGACCAAGGTGGAGCGCGATGCCGATCCACAACCTTATTATGCCCATATGATGCGCGGCTACAGGTCGTATCGCAATGGCGATTGGTCGCGCAGCCTCGCGGAAAGTCTAGCTGCCAGGCGAACGGCGGATTCCGGCCATCGGATATACACGAACTGGGCCATTTCGGACGCACTACGCGCTGTCGGAGAGCTGGAGCTGGCAAGGCCACTTTTGGGCGACGGCGCCGTGGATGAGCTGCACTGGAACCTGTGGCACGGCCTACCACCACCGCCACGCGAGTTGGCGCGCCTGACGAAACAGGGCGTAAGGTGGATGGATGTTGAGACCCTTTTTCCACTGCTGAAGGCGCTCGTGAATCACGGCCGGTCTGCCGAGGTTGTCGAGATGTACCGCAAGCGTTTCGGGTCGCCGGATAAGCTGCAACCATTCCCGTCCGGTCACGAACCATTCGTTGCCATTGGGACGACCTTCGCGATCGCATTGCGCGACGTCGGCAATGCTGAGGAAGCGGACCGGGTGCTTGGCCTCGTTCGCCAGTCGGTCGACGAGCGCCTCCGCCGGTGGCGGGTTCCCCGGCAATATTATTTTTACGCGTCGTTGGCGGCAGCCGCGCAAGGCGACGAGCGCACGGCACTTCAGTGGCTCGAAAAGGCGACCTCCAACAAATGGTGGTACGCACAGGAGCAACAGTTGCTCGACATTTCTGACGAGCCGGCCTTCCGGAAGCTAAAAGCCAATCCTCGGTTCCAGACAATCGCTGCGCAGCAGCGCGCATGGCAGGCGAAGGAAAGGCGCGAAATGGCGCCAATGCTGGCTGAGGCTCGGCAAAAATAGCGCGCCGAAATTGAGATCCGCTCAGGCGCGGGTGAAATCCATCGTCCAGTTCGACGACCAGGTCTTGCCGTCGGCAGAGAGCGCCTGCTCCCAGCGGGCTTGCCTATTTGAAATTCGATTCCAGACGAAGCGCAACAGGCCCGGTTTGCCGTCTACCATATCCTCAGAGAAGAAAAGCCCGATATCCCCGCTGAACCCACCGCGAACAGGGGTGCCAAGGCCAAGCTCTGGATAGCGGGTATCGAACCACCAGATCGACCAGGACCGCGACTTGTCGTCGAACCCTCGCACCGCCAGCGCGTCATACGCTCCGTCCGGCCTGGCGATATGATATTCCTCGACGTTCGCCAGGCCTTCGATCAACCGGTGATGGCGCATCGTTCCCGGAAACTCGAGCCAGCTCTTGCCGTCGGGTCCGATCCGGCGATGTCTCACCTGCCAGTTACCCTCGAGGAAGTCGAAGTCGGAGGCTCTGCCAGTGTGTAGCGGTATGGCCAGTCCGGCGGCCGCTGCGGCTCCGCTACTCATTGCGACAGCCGCCGCCAGAGTGTCGCGACGGGTGAAAGTCGGTGGCCCTTCCATGCCTCATCGTAGCACCGAGGGCGTAGCGAGCCCTATCGAACTCTTCATCTGCGCGTCCGGATGCGGCGGCCAAAGTCCCCAGATGTCCCTCCTTCGACCTGGTCGGCCTGCAACTCATACTCCAAAGCCATCGCTTCAAGAGCCGAAATCATCCGATCGTCGCAGATGCCCAGCGCGAGGCGGCGGCAATGTTCGGCCTGGTGCCGGAGTCTGGCTACCTTGTCATCAACCACACGCAAACTCGCATCGACTAGGACCATATCTTCCATGCCGGCGCCCTCGACCAATCATGAGCCGACGACGCCAGCGGGGACGGGTCGGAGCGCGGGGGATCGCATCCGACGGAAATGAGTGTGGGCCTAGAGCTTAGTTGCAGGAATGGGGAGCGGCCCGGAAAAGGCGAAAGGTTTACCCTTAACTTTCAACGCCCTGACTAGCTAATTCCGCCTCATCAACTGCTTGCAGATGGGCTCCGGATCCTTGCGGCAGAAGTCTGGGGGCCGCCCGCTGCGCCAGTAAGCCAGCAGTCCGACGCGCTCGGCAAGCTCGAGGTAACGTGGATCGCGCCGCATCGGCGCCGC
>DASTVY010000082.1:0-6138 GCA_035758865.1 Sphingomicrobium sp.
TCCACCGGCTGCGGCACGGTGCGAAGATAGGGCTTCACGGTCTTCCAGCCGCCGGGGAATTTCTCGCGTGCCGCCTCGTCATTGAGTGAGGGGACGATGATGCAATCCTCGCCCTGCTTCCAGTTGACCGGAGTTGCGACCGAATGCTTGGCGGTCAGCTGGATGCTGTCCAGCAGGCGAAGTACCTCGTCGAAATTGCGGCCGGTGCTCATTGGATAGATAAGCATCGCCTTGATGAGCTTGTCCGGTCCGATGATGTAGACCGTGCGAACCGTGGCATTGTTCGCCGCTGTCCGTCCCTCGGACGTCTCGCCGGCATCGGCCGGAAGCATGTTGTAAAGCTTCGCGACCTTCAGGTCATGGTCGCCGATCATCGGGAAGTTCACTTCATTTCCGGTGACGTCCTTGATGTCCTGCGCCCAGCCTTCATGGTCGCCGATCCTGTCGACCGACAAACCGATGATCTTGGTGTTGCGCTTCGCGAAATCGTCGGCGAGCCCGGCCATGTAGCCCAGCTCGGTGGTGCACACCGGCGTATAGTCCTTGGGGTGCGAGAAGAGGATGGCATAGCTATCGCCGATCCAGTCGTGGAAATTGATGGTGCCCTGGGTGGTCTCTGCCGTGAAGTCCGGGGCCACGCTTCCGATCGAAAGAGTCATTTATTCATCCCTCCGCTGAGTCGTGCGGACGCCCTATAGGCTTTGACCGGGATTAAGCGAAGGCCGGTTCGACCGCCTGCGGATTTTCGAGCCAGGCTGGTGGCTCCAATCCCTTCGATCGCAGAAATTCCGGGTTGAACAGCCGCGACTGATAGCGGGTTGCGGGATCACACAGCATGGTAACGATGGTCTTTCCCGGACCAAGCTCGCGTGCCAGCCGGATCGCTCCGGCAACATTGACCCCGGATGACAGCCCGACGGCCAGCCCTTCCTCTCTGAGCAGCCGGTAAGCCACATCAAGGCTTTCGGCGTCCGGGATGAAAAAGCTGTGATCCGGCTCGAAGCCTTCGAGGTTGGCCGTCACCCGGCCCTGGCCGATTCCTTCGGTGATGGAACTGCCCTCGGCCTTCAACTCGCCGGTCGTGTAATAGCTGTGCATCGCCGCGCCGGGCACATCGGCCAAGGCAATGGCGATATCGGGCCTGCGATCGCGTAGTGCGGCGGCAACTCCTGCTAGTGTCCCGCCCGTTCCGATCGCGCTGACGAAGCCGTCGACCCCGCCATCGGTCTGGTCCCAGATTTCGGGCCCGGTCGTTCTGACATGAACGTCGCGATTGGCGACATTGTCGAACTGGTTGGCGAAGATGGCACCGTGGGGATGTTCGCGGGCCAGCCGCTCCGCTGTCCGTGCCGCGACCTTCACATAATTATTGTCATTTCTGTACGGAACCGCGGGCACCTCGAGCAGCGTCGCGCCGAGCGCCCGAAGCGTGTCCTTTTTCTCCTGCGCCTGGGTTTCGGGGATGACGATCACTGTATTCATCCCGAGCGCATTGGCGACGATCGCCAGGCCGATGCCCGTATTGCCGGCCGTTCCCTCGACGATCAGCCCGCCGGGCCGAAGCTCGCCCCTGTCGATTGCATCGGTGATGATGCCGAGCGCCGCTCTGTCCTTGACCGAATGGCCGGGGTTCATGAATTCGGCCTTGCCCAGGATGGTGCAACCGGTTTCTTCCGATGCGCGCCGAAGCTTGATCAGAGGCGTGTTGCCGATCGCTGCAAGGACGGAGTCTTTGACGTCCATGGAGCGAACTTAGGTGCGCTAGACAGCTTCGCCAAGGCGTCGGTAGCGGAACTGATGCGGCACTCGGCCCTCGCGCCGTGCCTTGGCGGCGTAGCGGGTCTCCAGCCAACCCGATGGGTAACGCAGCCACTCGCCCGGTTCCCTAACCTGCCATTCGAACAGTTGGACATGGCGCTGCATGATCATCAGCGCCCAGTTCAAGTAGGTCGGATCGTCGGTCGCGACACGGAATTCGCCGCCGGGCTTCATCTTGGCCGCGATCAGGCCGAGGGGACCGTCGTTCATCATCCGCCGCTTGGCATGGCGAGCCTTGGGCCAGGGGTCGGGATGAAGCAGATAGACCATCGTCAGCGACCGGTCCGGAAGCCGCCGAAGTATGTCGAGCGCATCGCCCATGTGAATTCGGACATTGGCGAGCCGCTCGTCCCGAATATGCCCAAGAGCCTGCGCGACTCCGTTCAAGAAAGGCTCGCAGCCGATGAAGCCATGGTCGGGCAGCAAGTCCGCGCGGTAGGCGAGATGCTCGCCCCCGCCGAACCCGATTTCCAGGTGCAGCGGCCGATCGTCGCCGAACAACCGCTCCGCCGTGATTTCGCCTTCCGCCGGGACCGCAATGGCTGGAAGCAGCGTCTCGACCAGCTCAGCCTGGCCCTTGCGCAGCTTGTGTCCGCTTGACCGGCCATAAAGCCGGTTGAGCGTGGTCGGGTCGCCTTCCTTGAACGCCGTCATGCGCGCGCCCTAGGCGGTGGGGCGCTCTCTGTGCAACCACCGTAATTCTTCGACAGTTGCCGCCGTCCGGTCCGCGCTAAGCCTTTCCGGCCTTGGTTAGGGGAGGGTCCAATGCGCCCAGCTGGATTGAACTGGTGGGCCGTCGTCGGCGCCGCCATCACATTTTATGCAATCGGTTTCGTCATCTACGTCTTGCTCATCCCAATGGACAGTTGGTGGGCGATGAGCGGGATGACAGATTCGGAAAAGGCGATCGCAACATCTCGCATGGCGTTCAGCCCGATCATGCCGCTACTGACGGCGATCCTGCTCGCCATCCTTTTCAAATGGGGCGAGGTCCGCTCCGTTGCCGAGGGCATTAAATGGGCCGCCGCAGTCGCGCTTGGTTCAGCGATCCCGGCCTTGCTCTACGACTGGGTCTATGGCGGCATGCCGACCGCCAAGACGGCGATCGACTGTGCTCATTTGTTGCTCGGCCACCTTGCTTCCGGCGCCATCTTGGGCCGGTGGAAATAGCCTAGGCCGCGACGCTCGCGACCTCATCGAGAGCACTCTTGAGGTCCTCGACCAGGTCGGTCTTCTCCCATGGGAACAGATCGCCCTCAGGCTTGCGGCCGAAATGACCGTATGCGGCGGTCGCCGAATAGATCGGCTTGTTGAGTGCCAGGTGCGTGCGGATACCTCGCGGCGTCAGGCCGCCGAGCTTGGCGATCCGGCCGATCGCGGCCTCGATGGCATCGTCACCGACAGTGCCAGTGCCGTGGGTATCGACATAGAGCGACAGCGGTGCTGAAACGCCGATCGCATAGGCCAGCTGGATGGTGCAGCGCTTGGCGAGGCCGGCTGCGACGATGTTCTTGGCGAGGTATCGCGCCGCATAGGCCGCCGAGCGATCCACTTTGGTCGGGTCCTTTCCGCTGAACGCGCCGCCGCCGTGCGGGGCCGCGCCGCCATAAGTGTCGACGATGATCTTGCGGCCGGTGATTCCGGCATCGCCATCCGGTCCGCCGATCTCGAAGCTTCCGGTCGGGTTGATGTGATAGACGGTGTTGGCGGTGACGAGGCCGTCCGGGAGAACATCGGCGACCACCTGCTTCACATAGTCATGGAGCTCGGCTTCCTTGTCGCCTTGGTCATAGCCCTTGGCGTGCTGGGTGGAGACGACGATCGCGGTCGCTTCGACCGGCTTGCCATTGTCGAAGCGCAGCGTGACCTGGCTCTTGGCGTCGGGTTCCAGGAAGGGGGCCCGGCCGGAATGGCGGTCCTCGGCCATGCGGTGCAGGATCTTGTGGCTGTAATCGAGCGTCGCCGGCATCAGGTCGGGAGTTTCGTCGCAGGCGAAGCCGAACATGATGCCCTGGTCGCCGGCGCCCTCGTCCTTGTTACCGCTGGCGTCCACGCCCTGCGCGATGTGAGCTGACTGCGGATGAAGGTGGTTGGAAAAGTCGAACTTGTCCCAATGGAACCCGGCCTGTTCATAGCCGATGCGCTTCACTGTTTGACGAACCGCGCGCTCGATTTCCTCGCGGATCCCCGGCGACCAGTTGCCGTCCTCGTCCATAATCCCCTTGCCGCGGATCTCGCCGGCCAGAACCACGCGATTGGTGGTGGTCATTGTTTCGCAGGCCACCCGCGCTTCCGGGTCCTTCGTCAGGAACAGGTCGACGATCGCGTCGCTGATCTGGTCGGCGACCTTGTCGGGATGGCCTTCGGAAACCGATTCGGACGTGAAGAGGTAGGATGTGCGCATGGAAACCGTTTGTCCTTGGCAGAAATCTGCGAAAAATAGGATATAAAGGATTTGTTATATGGCGCTGTAGCGAGCGCGGCGGTCGAGTGCAATCGCGACGATGATGAGCAGGAAGCCAAGCGCCAGCGGAATAAGGTTTCCGACGCGGGCGAACAGCGGCGGCGCCAGGGGATTGGGCATTGCCGCGTCGATCATTCCGGCGGTCTGCCACGGCAGCGACTTTACGATTGATCCGTGAGGATCGACCAAAGCGCTGATCCCGGTGGGCGTCGACCGGATCACGGGCAAACCTTCTTCGGCGGCTCGCAATCTGGCCTGGGCCAGGTGCTGCGGCGGACCCCAGCGGCCGAACCAGGCATCGTTCGATGGATTGAAGATGAAATCCGGACGATTTTGGCGGTCGGCCACTTCGCCGGAAAAGATGATTTCATAGCAAAGCTGGAAGCCGACCTTGCCCCAATCGCCGGGCAACTGGATGGTACGCGGACCGGGCCCGGAGCTGAAGTCGAGATCGCCCGGCGCCAGCCGCGACAGGCCAAGGGCCGACAAGAACGGCCGCATCGGCAGATATTCGCCGTAGGGAACAAGGTGCGCCTTGTCGTATCGGCCAACGATCCGGCCGAGCGGCTCCAGCGCATAGACGCTGTTCGTCGCTCCATCGATCGTCGCCCCGTCGCGCGACGTTAAGCTGAGCCCGCCAGTCAGCAGCATGTCTCCGGACGCTAACGTCCGCGTCGCCCGCAGCCGTTCGTCCTCGGTGTAGCGCTCGGCCCCGATCCGTCGGTCTTCGAGCGGATCTGTGACTGCCGCCTCCGGCCAGAAGATCAGGCGCTGCACCGGTCTGCCCTTGATCGTCAGCGCTTCGAGCCGCCGATAGGCTTCATCCTCGAAACCCGGCCGCCACTTGTCCTGCTGGCCGATATTTGGTTGGACGATGCGGATCGGCCGCATCCGCACGCCGCCGCCTACATCTTCCGCCGGCGGCGCACCGGGAATCCGGAGCGGCGGCGCCAATTTCGGGGCGACTTCCGTTGGGGCCGGGACCGCCCACAGCAGCAGGCTTGCCGCGGCTACGCCGGCGAGGGGGCGCCAGTCACGACGGGCCGCGATCCACAGGCTGCCGCCGATCAGCGCGACCAGTGCCGATAATCCATAGGTTCCTATCAAGCGGCTACCGCCGATCAGCGGCGTGTCCGCAAGTGTCACACCGATCGGATTCCAAGCAAAACCGGTGAACATCGTCGCGCGCAACCACTCGCAGATCGCCCACCCGCCGGCCAATGCAACAACCAACGCCAGCCGGTTCTTATCTCCGAACCGCCACGCCAGACCCGCAGCTATCGCCGGGTAGATGGCTAGGTAGAGCGACAGCAGGACTACCGCGACCCATCCTAGCCAGGCCGGCATGGCCGCCTGGAAAGTGAATGCCGTCGCAATCCAGTTGAGGCCGATGGCGAACTGACCGAGGCCGAACAGCCAGCCGATGATCAGGGCTCGCTTCAGCGATCCGGCACGCGCGACCAGTTCGCACAGCGCCGCGAGGGCAACCAGCATCAGCGGCCACCAGCCGAACGGCTCGAACGCGAAAGCAGACAGTGCGCCGACGAACAGCGCGATCAGGAAATGCATAGGCGGTGGCTAGCGGCTGGCGACGCGCTGGGGAAGAGCCGCGGTCACTCGCCAGACCTTGCCTCCGACATCGTCGGCCACCAGCAGGCTTCCGTCTTTCGCGATCTGGACTCCGACCGGCCGGCCTCGCGCGACATCTCCGACACGGAAACCGGAGAGGATGGTCACCGGCTTGCCGGATGGCCGGTCACCGCCAAAGGGCACGAACACGACCTGGTAACCACTCGGATCCTCTCGATTCCAGGAGCCATGCTCGCCAACGAATGCGCCTTGGGCGAACCGTGCAC
>DASTVY010000145.1:0-2140 GCA_035758865.1 Sphingomicrobium sp.
CGGTAGCACGCCGCCAAAAAGCAGGTCGCAGACCTCTGTCGTCGTGATGTCGATCACCCCGGACAACAGGCCGCTGTCAGCGAGCTTCTCCATTGCGCGCCCGCCGGTGCCGGTGGCGTGGAAGACGATGCAATCATAGTCATCGCGCATGCGCTCGACGATTGAAGTCACGCATGGAGTCGTTACGCCGAACATCGTTAGCCCGATCGAGGGTTTGTGCAGCTTGCGATCGGCGAGGTTTCGGGCCATCCCGGCGATCGCCTGCGCCGCATTGTGGAGGATCACCCGGCTGAGGCCGTTGAGGCCAGCCATATCCGTCACCGACGGCATGAAGGTGATGTCGGAAACGTCGACGTAAGGCGACACGTCACTCGAGGCCAATGTCGAAACCATCAGCTTCGGCACGCCGTATGGCAGAACGCGCATACCCGCAGTGATGATCGAAGTGCCGCCGCCGCCACCGATGCCGATGATCGCGCCGAGGTCCTCGCGCGTGGCGATGAAGCGGCTGAACAACTCGGCCATCGCCGCGACTGCCGAGCCCCGATCGTCGAGACCGAGAACCGCCTTGGCGCCGGCGGGATGAAAAGCTGCGACCTTGGCGGCCGTGACGTCGACACCGGGCACAGCTTGTCGCGTGCCTACGTCAACCCGCACGACCGGAAGCCCTTGCGCCGCGACGAGGTCTGCCAGGAAGGCGAGTTCCTCGCCTTTCGTGTCGTGCGTACCGACGACATAGACGCGCCTCAAGTCTCCTCCCCCGGGCGGCGCTCTGCGATCCGCCTACTGCGTCCCGGCGCCGGTCCTGTCGAGTTGCAAAGTTGTGAGACGCGAGTATCATATTGATATGGATGTCTCACGTCAATCGACAGAGTTGCTGGAGGAAAGCGAGCGCGGCCCGCGCGCGAGAACGGGTCGCCTCATGCTGGAGACCGCAATGAGGTTGATGCAGGCGGGCGTGGTCCCCTCGGTGAGCGAGGTCGCCGAGGCTGCCGAAGTCTCCCGGGCGACTGCCTATCGTTATTTCTCCAGCCAGGCGGCTCTCGTCGAGGCCGTGGTCGATGAGGCGCTCGGGCCGATTCTGACGTGGGAGTCCGATTCCACCGATCCCGTCGATCGGGTGGATGATCTCCTTCGCTCCTCTATGCCGCGCATCGAAGGGTTTGAGGCCACCTTCAAGGCCGCGCTCAAGCTTTCGCTGGACGAATGGGCTCAGCGGCGGGCCGGTACGCCACCCAGCGAGCCGCAGTTCAGGCGAGGACATCGGATCGACCTGCTGCGCGCTGCGCTGCGTCCGCTACAGTCGCGGCTGCCTTTGGAGGAGGTCGATCGGCTTGCCCAGGCGCTGTCGCTGATCTTCGGAGTGGAAGCGTTGGTGGTGCTCAAGGATATGTGGTTGCTGGATGACCGGCAGACCGAGGCCGTGATCCGGTGGGCCGCCGCAGCGCTGGTGCGAGCAGCCATCCAGGGGGCCGAGAAAACATAATTGATGCCGGATCGTACGTTTGTTTGAGTCACAAGACAAACAATGGGAGGAAAGAATGGTGCCAAGTGTGTTGAAGGGTTTGGTCGCGGGCATATCGCTTTTCACTTTTGTCGGGAGCGCCGCCGCACAGGAGCTGACGATATTCTGGGCGGAATGGGATCCTGCGAACTATCTGCAGGAGCTCGCGAACCAGTACGAGGCCGAGACTGGAGTTAAGGTCACGGTCGAGACGACGCCATGGGCGGACTTCCAGACGAAGGCGTTCACGGAGTTCAACGCGAAGGGAAGCGCCTACGACATGGTCGTGGGCGACTCGCAGTGGATTGGCGCGGCCTCGCAAGCGGGCCACTACGTCGACCTCACAGAATTCTTCAACAAGCACAAGCTAAACGAAACGATGGCTCCGGCTACGGTGAAGTACTATTCCGAGTACCCCGCCAACTCCGGCAAATACTGGTCGATTCCGGCAGAGGGAGATGCCGTGGGCTGGTCCTACCGCAAGGACTGGTTCGAAGACCCGAAGGAGAAGGAGGCCTTCAAGGCTAAATACGGCTACGACCTGGCCGTGCCGAAGACATGGAAGGAGATGCGCGACATCGCCGAATTCTTCCACCGGCCGGACCAGAACCGCTATGGTATCGCAATCTACACCGA
>DASTVY010000149.1:0-13652 GCA_035758865.1 Sphingomicrobium sp.
AGGAGGGCGATGAGGGCAGCGTCAAACTCCCGTACAGCGGTCTCACCGCCACCATCGCCGCAGTCAAATGGCAATTAAGTCACCCATGGGACGTTCGCCGGACAATCGTGCCGAACATACCGGTATCGCTGACCGCCGCCGACTATTTTGCGGGGCGGGACCCAGTGCTGGACACGACACTGAAAGCGATCGCAGCGCAGCGAAGCCCCGCTCTCTGACGGCGGAAGAAGTCGGCTTCCGAACCAATCGCCAATCGGTCCGTTGTCAGGGCGGATGCCAGGGAGAAGCTCATCGTGACAATTCGTAAGTCGGCTGAACTTTTCGCCATTGCAGCTTTTACCGCCATGTCGCCGCCCTCGTCGGCGCAGGCCCCCTCGACGATTAGTCCCGAGCGCATGTCGGAGATCAGCCGAGTACTGGCGTCGGACGAATATCAGGGGCGGTCGATGGGCGGTGTCGGCGAAGAAAAGACGGTGGCCTATCTGATCCAGCAGTTCAAGGCCGCCGGGCTCGAACCGGGTGGCGAAAATGGCGGCTGGACCCAAGCGGTGCCGATGATCCGAACCAAGCTGCAGGCGCCCGTCTCCGTGACGGTTCGGCAGGCTGGCGCGAACCGTATGCTGCGCTTTCCCGAGGACGTCTATCTGAGCACGGTCCGCGACACGACACGAGCGCAAATCGCCGGCGCGCCGATGGTCTTCGTCGGCTATGGAGTGACCGCGCCGGAGCGCGAGTGGGACGATTTCAAGGGCGCGGACCTGAAGGGCAAGGTTGCGCTGTTCCTGGTGAACGACCCGGATTTCGAGGCTGCGGCCGGGGAGCCGGTCGCCGGAACCTTCGGCGGCCAGGCCATGACATATTACGGCCGCTGGACCTACAAGTTCGAAGAAGCTGCGCGGCGCGGGGCCATTGCTGCCCTGGTCGTCCATGACACACCTGGTGCCGGCTATGGCTGGAACGTCGTCCAGAGCGCCGGCGGCGAGAATTTCAACGTCGTGCTCGGACCTGACGCGCGCCAGCCGGTGCTGCTTCAAGGCTGGATCCAGGGCCCCGTGTTCGCCGACCTTTTGAAAAAAGCGGGCCATGATTTCGACGCGGTGAAGAAGCAGGCTCGGACGCGCGATTTCCGCCCAATCGATCTCAAGGCGACGCTCACTGCAGACGCCGCCGTCGATCTCACGCGGCTGACCAGCCGCAACGTAATCGGCAAGCTCACCGGATCACGCTATCCGAACGAGACCGTCTCCTATGGCGGCCATTGGGATGCCTATGGCGTCGGTGCGCCGGACGCCCAGGGCCGAACGATCCGCCCCGGTGCATCCGATGATGCGCTCGGACTTGCAGCGATGATTGAGGTGGCGCGCAAGTTCGCTGCCGGACCGCGCGCGGAGCGCACGCTGCTGTTCGCCGCCTGGACGGCGGAGGAGCGCGGCCTGCTAGGCTCGGAATATTATGCCAGCCATCCGCTTTATCCGCACGAAACGATGGTCGCCAACCTGACGTTCGACACGCTGCAATGGGCCGGGCCGGTCAAGGATGTGGTGCTGATCGGCAAGGGCCAGAGCGACCTGGAGGACCTGCTGGCGGCCGAAGCGCAGGCCCAGGGCCGATACGTGACGCCCGAAGGCCATCCGGAGCGCGGCCTTTTCTATCGCGCCGACCATTTCTCGCTGGCCAAGCGCGGGGTTCCGGTGCTGCTCAACATGGCGCTGGCCGGAGCCTACGATCTGCAGGCCGGCGGGCGGCCGGCCGGCGAGAAATGGCTGAGCGACTTCACCGGCAGTTGCTATCACCAGACCTGCGATTCCTGGTCGCCGAACTGGAATTTGGCCGGAGCGATGCAGGAGGCCGACCTATTCTATGCAATCGGCGCCCGGCTGGCGAACGGCCGCAGCTGGCCGGGATGGAAGCCGGGCAGCGAGTTCGGCAAGGTCAGGCAGGAGTCAAGCGCGCGTCGCAGCAGCGGAGAGCGCGGCTAATCGATAGATCAGGATGCTGCCGCCCCGTTGAGTGAGCGCACCATGTTCCTGAGGTGCTTCATGTGAACGCGGCCGGCGGGTAGCCGCTGGCCGTTGCGAAGCACCACTTCCGCCCCGCCGATCGTCCGCGTCGAAAGCGCGGCAATCGCGCTACGCTTCACCAGCCAGCGGCGATGCACCCGGACGAACAGCCCCGGCTCAACGCGATGGGAGAACTGGCGGATCGAGCCGCGCATGAGGTGCGCGCCGGATGGCGTATGGATGGAAATATATTCGTCCGCGCTGCTGACATAATCGATCGCGTCGACCGGCACCCGGACCAGGCCGCTCGAGCTGCGCAGCCAGAATTCGGTCTCATAATCCGGCTTGCCGTCGCCCTTGGGCGCGGCGCGAAGGTTACGCAATATTTGCTGCAATTCGTCGGCGCGCTGCTCCGCGTCGATTGCTTTCAGCCGCTGCTGAACCCGGGAAAGGGCCCGGGCCAGCCGATCGCGCTCGACCGGTTTCAACAGATAGTCGACCACCGCACTGTCGAACGCCTGGGCGGCAAACTGGTCGAAGGCGGTCACGAACACGATCGCCGGTGGGTTGGGTCGTTCGGCAACCGCTTCGACGACCTGGAAGCCGCTTCCGTCGCGCATCTTGATATCGAGCAGTACGACATTTGGCCGAAGCTCGTTGATGCGGGCCAGCGCCTCGCCGCAATTGCTCGCTTCGCCGATATGGTCGACGTGAGGCATGGTCTGCAAAAGCAGCTTCAGGCGCCTTAGAGCGAGCAGCTCGTCATCGACAGTCAGGACACGCAGCGGATTCATGGGAGCTCCAACGGCAAATGAATTTCTACCCGGAATTGCCCTTCGGAGTCACGGTCGGTGGTAAGTCCGGACTCCTCATCGCCATAAAGAAGCGCAAGCCGCTGCCGGACATTGGCGAGGCCAATGCCGGCTCCGCCGGAATGCGACCCCTTACCCTTTCCGGAATCGGTCACTCCGAGGACGAGCTTCTCGCCGGCGGCACGCGCATGGATCGAGATGGTCGCGGGCGGAGGCGCTTCGGCGACACCATATTTGACGGCATTTTCGATGATCGGCTGGAGGATCAGCGAGGGAACCATCGCTTCCTTGATTTCGCCGTCCAACCGGAAGTCGACTTTCAGGTCCGGGAACCGCAGCTGCTCGATTTCCAAATAGGTGCGCTGGAGCTCGACCTCGAGCTCGAGCGGAATCTTCCGCGTAGGATCCGCCGCCAGGCCGAGCCTCAGGAAACGGGCCAGCTTGACCACCATCTCCTCCGCCTTGTCGCTGTTCTTGTCGAGGATCAGTGCCGACACGCTGTTGAGGCTGTTGAACAGGAAATGCGGGTTGATCTGGCTGTGCAGCGCTCGAAGCTGCGCGACATGGGCCCGCTCGCGAAGCTCGGCCGAGCGGCGCTGCTCCTCATGAACGTCGAAGCCATACATCAGCGCGAGATAGAGGCCGGCCCAGGCGAGGAAGAACCAGGTCCAGAACAGGATCGTGCGGATCGCATCGGCCCAGTTGAAGTTGGCGAGGCTCGCAGTGGGATCGACCGCCGCCCCGGCAAAGAAGTTGGCCCAGGCGAATGTTTCGGCGAGGACAGGGGCAACGAGCGCCAGGGCGATCAGCCGGGACTTGGTGGTCTTTAGCCGCCGGTTCCTCAGCAGCAGGTGGATAAGGTAGCAAAATCCAAGCCCGAGGAGGATCGTCAGGAAGCGCATTCCGGCGATTGCGAGCCAGTGGGGATTGCCGCTCAGGTAAACTGCAAAGGTCGCCAGGCCAAAGCTGGCGGTCCAGAAAACCAGGGTTAGCCAGAGGGCCGCCCGGGTACGCGCCCGCGCAAGCTCTTCGGGGTCATGAACAACCACGTCTGGCACGTGGATGTCACCAATAGTCAACAGGTTGGCATTCACGGGGCGAAGATGAAGTGCGGGCGTCGACTTGTCGACTGCCGTTCAGCCGCAGGATTTCGACGTTCGACGGCAACTTCGGACGTTCGGCTGCAGGTAAAGCCGCGTCGCGGGCAAGTGCCTTCTAATCTGCTCCCTCACGCCGAAACTGACCCTCGAACCAAAGGGGAGCGGCGTAAAACAATGAATTATTCTCGGGATGTAAGGTCGGCATTGCTCGGCAGCGCGGCAGCAGTTGCGCTGACGGTCGGAGCGCCGGCCAAGGCACAGGACGAACAGCAGCCAGCGCCGGGCACCGCCCCGGCCGAAGCGGTGCCACCGGCAGAGGAAGCCCAGCCCGCCGAGGATGCCGGTGCGGAAGGCGAGGATATCGTCGTCACCGGTACGCTGATCCGCAATCCCAACCTTGAATCATCGACTCCGGTCAACGTCACCACGTCCGACGCGATCGAGCTGAAGCAATCGAACGTGGCGGAAGAAGTGCTGCGCGAACTGCCGGGCATCGTCCCGAGCATCGGATCGGCGGTGAACAATGGCGCGAACGGCGCCAACTTCGTCGATCTTCGCGGCCTCGGGTCCAACCGCAACCTGGTTCTGCTCGACGGTAACCGGATCGTTCCGGCGGGCCTCGCCGGCCAGGTCGACCTCAACAACATCCCGCTGGCCCTGGTCGAGCGGGTCGATGCGCTGACCGGCGCTGCGGTCACCACCTATGGCGCCGACGCCATCACGGGCGTCGTCAACTTCATCACCCGCAAGGACTTCGCGGGCGTCGAGGTCACCGCATCCGAACAGATCACCGAACAGGGTGACGGCAATTTCATGCGCGTCGACCTTACCATGGGTGCAAACTTCGACGACGGTCGGGGCAATGCGGTGCTGAGCCTCGGCTACCAGGAATCTGATCCCGTCTATCAGGGCGATCGCGACTTCTCGGTCTTCCAGGTGAGCAGCTATTCGGGCGGCGAGAACGGCTCCGGCACGGCGGTTCCTTCACGCTTCTCGGGCCTCAGGGCGATCGACCCGGCAACCTGCGCGCTGGTCCCGAACGATCCCGAAGAGGGCAACCGCGGCGTCAGCCAGGTCGAGTGGCGCGATGGCCAGGCCTGCCAGGGCGGTTCCATTGCCGGCAACTATGCGCCGTTCAACTTCAACCCGTACAATATCTTCCAGACGCCGTTTAAGCGGTACAACATCTTCGGCCAGGCCAATTACGAGATTTCGGACGCAGTCGAAGTTTATGGCCGCGGCCTGTTTTCGAAGAATGAGATCAACTCGATCATCGCCCCGTCGGGCTCGTTCGGCGGGACCGTCCCGATCAACCTCAACAACCCGTTCCTGCCGGACCTGCTTCGCGAGCAATTCTGCGCGTTCGACGTCAATCCAAGCGACGATTTCTACACGCCTCGCTTCACGCCAGAGGAATGCGCAGCCGCGGCGGCGGCCACCGGCCCGGGCGATCCCAACTACCGGGAGATCGGAACCGGCGTGCTGGTGCCATTCGACATCGACGGCGACGGGATCATCGACGACGGCGAAGGCTATAATTCAAACCCCGGCGTGACCCTCAACCGGCGGACGACCGAAGTCGGACCGCGCCTAAGCAACTTCACCACCAACATCTTCGACACTCGTGTGGGCGTGCGCGGTCCCCTGACGAGCACGATCGATTGGGACATTTCGGGCGCCTATGGCGAATCCGAAGGGACTCTCTCGGTCGAGAATTTCACCCTTCAGTCGCGCTTCCGCCAGGGCTCGCTGGTCGACCTGGTGGGCGGAGTTCCGACCTGCCAGGACACGTCGAACGGCTGCGTTCCGCTCGATATCTTCGGTCCTGAAGGCGCGCTTACCCCGGAGGCGGCCGACTGGCTGACCGAGGCGGCTACAACGGTAGTCAGGACCAAGCTTGGCCAGCTCCGTGGTATCATTTCGGGCGACTTCGGCTATGCGCTGCCCTGGGCCTCGCAGCCGATCGGCTTCGCCGTCGGGACCGAGTTCCGCAAATATAAGGCCACGCAGAAGTCGGACACGCTGGCCAAGACCCCGGGCGAGCTGGGCGGTGCGGGCGGAGCCAACCCGGACATCAACGGCGGATACTCGGTCTACGAAGGCTATGGCGAGCTGATCGCCCCAATCGTCGAAGACAAGGAGTTCTTCGAAAGCCTGACCCTTGAGACGGGCGTCCGCTATTCGAAATATGAAGTCGACAATGGGCCCAGCAACACCACCTGGACCTGGAAAGCGGGTGGTAGCTGGGAGCCGGGCTACGGCCTCAAGTTCCGAGGCAATTATAGCCGAGCGGTCCGAGCACCCAACATCGGCGAGCTGTTCACGCCCCTGACCGTTGCGCTGACCAATCTCGCGGTCGATCCCTGCGCCGGGACGGCACCGACCACCAATGCCGACCTCAGGGCCATCTGTATCGCTCAGGGGGCGCCGGCGGGATCGATCGGACTCATCACCGATCCGACTGCCGCACAGGCCAATATCGTCGTCGGCGGCAACATCGACCTGGAACCGGAGAAGGCCAACACCTGGACCCTCGGGTTGGTGTTTCAGCCGGAGTTCCTGCCACGCTTCTCCATGTCGCTGGATTATTACAATATCCGGGTGAAGGATGTGATCGGTGCCGCCACTCCTGGCGACCTCATCAACGCCTGCTTCGGCAATGTGACGGCCGCCAGCGCGACGGATCCCAACTGCCTGGTCATCCGGCGCAACCCCAACACCGGCGGTTTGGACGGCGACCCCGCAACGACCCCCGGCCTGTTCGGTCCGACAACCAACCTCGGCGAGCTGTTCACCGACGGCGTCGACCTGATCATGAACTACAAGACCGACGTCGGTTTCGGCAATCTGGCCTGGTCGTTCGTCGGCAACTGGACCAACAACTCCGAATTCAATTCGAACGTCGCCAATCCCGACAGCTTCTTCCGTGAATGCGCCGGCTATTACAGCATCAACTGCTCGTTCACCGGCTCCATTCAGCCGAAGTTGCAATTCTCGCAGCGGACTACGCTAACGATCGGAAAGGTCGACCTATCATTGCTGTGGCGCTGGATCGACGCCGTGAAGTTCGAACCTCGCCAGCTTGAGGACGACCTGGAAGCGGCACTGGCGGACCCGGAAGATTGCCCGGATCCGGAAGGTGCCGACCCTGGCGGCTGCATGGTCGAGGAAGAGTTCCGGAAGATACCGTCGGAGCATTATTTCGACCTGACCGCGCGGTTCAACGCAACCGACAACATGACCTTCACCGCGACGGTCCAGAACCTGTTCGACAATCAGCCCAAGGTTGTCGGCAACACGATCGGTTCGACCACGTTCAACAGCGGCAACGTCTATCCATCGACCTACGATGCGCTGGGACGGCGCTACGCGGTCAGTGCGAAACTCAAATTCTGAGCTTCCCCGAGCAAAGCACGCTCGGAACTCTGGGCGGGCAGAAATGCCCGCCCACTTTTTCGCTTAAGGGCGCTTCTCCAGAAGCCGAACCGCCCTGGCGAACGCTTGCTCTTCAGCGGCGCTGAAGCTGGTCCGCCCGTGCGGCGGAACCGCGGGCAGTCCGGTCACATAATAAACGATTCCGACCCCGCGCTGGCGGTCGATCCAGATTCCGGACTGAAGTCCATACGCGTCGCCCGCATGGCCGACCCACGCCCGGCCCTTGCCTTCCGGATCGTCCCTGCAACCCAGCCGAGTTGCCAACTGGCGCGTCGCCAGGCCGTAGCTGCACACTCCTTCGCTTTCCCCGCCCTGTGAACCATTGCTTCCGTTGAACCGCCACTCGGGCGCAAGCATCGCTTCGACCGATTGGGGCGACAGGATGCGCACACCGTCGAGTGTGCCGCCGTTCAGGAACATGCGGCCGACCCGTGCCAGTCCGCGCGCCGAGATGCGAAGGCCTCCTTGGGGCGAAAAAAGCGCGCCATTCTCGCCAAGCTTCCAGCGGCCGAGATCGCAGGTTTCTCCATCTTTGACGAACACCGGGCATTCGGGCCGCCGGCCATGGAGGTCGTCGCGGACCGGCTTGGCGTCCTGCATCAGCACGACCGCGCGGGCGACCGCGTCGTCGCTGCAGGTCGGCCAGTTGAAGCAGGCGTCGAGCTTCATCGGCTCCAGCACCTCGCGCCGCATCCAGATGTCGAACCGCTCGCGGGTGACCTTTTCGACGATCGAAGCGATCAGCGGAAAGTTGAAATTCGAATAAGCGAAATAGCCTTCGCCGGGCCCGTGCTCCGAATCCCATACTGCCGGGTCGGCCAGCGCCTCCTTAACCGACACCCCGAGCGGGATGACATAGGCGTCGTCCCCGTCGCGCAGGCTGGAAGTGTGGGACAGCAGCATTCGCAATGTGATTGGCCGATTGAGGAAGGCCGGGTTGCGCATCGGCCAGTCGAGATAGCGCGATACATCTTCGTCGAGGTCGAGGCGGCCCTGCTCGACCAGCTTCATCACGCCGATCGCAACGACCAGCTTGCTGATAGAGGCGATGCGTACTGGATCGTCGGGCGTGACCTGCCGGCCGGTTGCCGGATCGGCGAGGCCCCCGGCCCAGGCGCTTCGCTCGCCGTTCAAGTCGAACGCCACTGCGATCTGGGCGGGGAGGGGCGCCTGTTGCGACGGCAATGTCGCACAGGATGACAGGCTCGTCATTGCGAGGAGCGCTAGCGACGAAGCAATCCAGCGGTTCATACTAGATTGCTTCGCTACGCTCGCAATGACGTCAAGGGGTGCTATTGAAGCGGCCGAAACAAAAGGGAGTCGGTGATGGGGATCATGATTGCGGTAATCGCCCTGGCCGCTGCCCAGCCAGTAGCCGATCCCGCGCCGGTAGGCTCGGAGCACAGGCTCACGCCGGAGCAAGTCGAGGCAATCCTCGCCGAAGCGGCCACGAAGCGGGAAGCCTCGGAAAATAGGGCATTTGCCGACATGGAGAGCCAGCCGCTCGATCCGCTGCCGGCGCCGCAGGTCCACGGCGAATTCGGGATCGGCCTGGGTAATGCCGGCTACCGCGAAATTTACGGTACCGGCATCTACCCGATCGGGGTCGACGGCGTTGCGGCGATGTCCTTCGACTTCCTCAATTGGGGAAACCGCCGCGATCGCCGTTAGTCGGCCGGTCCGATGCAGAAGGCGGCCAGCTTGTTTCCGTCGAGATCGCGGAAATAGGCTCCGTAAAAAGCTTGCGGGCCTTCCTCGCCGCGCAAGCCCGGCGGACCCTCGCAAGTCCCGCCAAGCTCCAGCGCTTTTTTGTAGAAATCGTCGACCTTCGCCCGGCTGTTCATGGCGATTGCGGTCATATTGCCATTGCCCGCCGTGGCCGGCTGTTTGTTATAGGGATTGGTGACCGCAATGCCCGGCTTGTCGAAGCCGGTGCCCCACATGGTGAAGCCGCCCAGATCGTCGCCGAATTCCATGATCCGCTTGGCGCCGATCGTACCGAGCAGCTCATCATAATAAGCGCGGGCGCGCGGCATGTTGTCGCTGCCCAGGGTCACATATCCAATCATGCCCGAGTCCCTCTTCCGTCATTGAGTCGCATAGGGAACATAACGCGAACATAATTTCTTGACAATGATCAGGCGGGAGCTTTGGCGGGTCCCTCGGCAGGGCAATCGCCGACGCGCTTGGCGGTGACCTTGCGGGTGAGGCGATAATCGCCTTCCGCGACAAAATAGGTCAGCGTGCTGATCTCGCCCTCGAATCCGTCTGCGGAGTAGCTGCCCATCATCGCCGGCATGACATAGCCCGATTGTCCCTCGCGGGTGCAGCTCATCTGAGCGCTCATCCGGCCGTTGCGGATGTAGCTGTTCTTGATCTCGCACTTGTCGCCTGCTTCGCCAAGCAGCGCCGGATCGGGCTGGCCGTCCGCGCTGACGCAGGCCTTCACGACCTGCTTGTCGCCCTGCTTCAGCTTGGTCGCGGGCGTGCTATTGTCGGTCGAGGCAAGCTGCGTCACCTCCGCGCTCACCTCGTAAAGCCCGGCGGATAGCTTGGCCGGAGCGGCAACCGCGGCCGGTTCTTCCTTCTTTTCGCCGCAGGCCGCCAAGGCGAGTGCGAGCGCGCTCGCGAAAGCCAGTTTCTTTAAACCCATTATGTTTTCCCTCCCCTTTAAGGCTGATGTCAGTTTCCGCTCCCGGCCTTCTCGTCGCCCTTGCAATCCCCGGTGCGCTTCGCGTCGACCTTCATCGTCATCACCATCTGCTCGGCAGGTCCGCCGCCGACGTTGGCCGCGGTCATGGTCATGGTGTAGCTGTTCGGCTCGTAATTGCCGACCAGCACCATCGTTTGCGTTGCATTGGGATGCTTGCAGTTCAGCTTGAGGTCGATCTTGCCGCCGCCCCAGTTGAAATGTTCGTAGCGGCAATTCTGATCGGTCCCGGTGAAGAAATCTTCCCTCGGGCTCTTCGCCTGTTCAGGGCTGAGGCAGACATCGTGCACCTGAGCCTCGCCCATCGCCTGGCTCATCATCGACTTGGCTTCGGGCGGCATACCCGGCGCGTCGATATCGACCAGCTTGACCGTCTGCTGCCACCGGCCGGGGTTGATGAAGGCGACGTCCGATCCCTGCTTGCGCATCTCCTTCGCGACCTCGCCGACCGACGCGTTCTCCATCTTCACTTCAGGTTCGCTGTTGCAGGCCGCCAGCATGGCGCAGCTGGCCAGGATCAGTGCAGTTCGCATGGCGGCACCCCCTCGATGCGGCGGCATGTAACCGCCCGTCCGTCAGCATATGCGGAGCGCGGGCGATGGCAAGCCGCGGGCTAGCCCCAGATACCGACCATCTCTGCCGTGTGGGGCAGGGCGTCGATCGCCCCTCAATAATGCTTCAGCGCTTCGGCTTCGGTCTTCTTGATCCACCGATCCTTGCAGATGGTATAAGCGTTGCTGTCTTCGGGATGCTTGGCCGCGCAGTCGCGCTTCATCAGCTGATAGGCCTCCGCCATCGCGGGCCGGGCGCGAAGATAGTCGCGGAACGCAAGGTGCCGGTGGATGCTGTGGTCGCCCGCGGCATAGCAATGCAGGTGGAACCTGCGCATTCCGCTGGTCGGGTCGCTGAGCGTGCAGAAGCGGCGGCCTTCCAGGCCATATTCCCCATGCCATTCATAGCCCAGCGCCTCGATCCTGGGCCGGGCAGCATCGATCGTTTCGAGATCGGGGCCGACCCCCACCAGGTCGATGATCGGCTTGGCCGCGATTCCGGGGATGGCGGTCGACCCGACATGGTGCATTTCGATGATCGCCGGCCATACCGCCTTGAGAATACGAGTCTCCTCGCGGTTGGCGATTTCGGCCCATTCGGGGTCGTGCGGCAAAAGTCGGACTGCATAAGGCGGCAGCATGTGACTGTTGTGATTGTAACCGGCAATCTCATCAAGTCATAACATTGCCGATATGAAGCTGGGCCAGCGGCTGAAGAATTGCGGCGTTGACTAAAGGTCGCCGTCCGGACGAGGGGAGTTCAGCCGCTCGGCCAGTTCCAGTTGCGCCAGGAAGTCTTCCATCATTTCGGCGACGTCATCCTTTTTCCCGAGCTGGACCATGGTCTTGTGCCCATGCCAGCCCGCCCACGCCTGGTTGTCTTCCAGGCTGAAGACCACGTGGCCCGCAGCGAACTCCGACCGGTCGGTGCTGATGCTGCCGGCGAATTTGGCGCGGATGCCGACGACCAATGAAATGATCAGCGTAGAAATGGTGAGGAAGACACTCACGACATAAACATCGCACGGCCCTGAGAAGAAGGACGGGTGCGACATGAAGAGATAGTCCGCCAGTCCGATCGACGACAGCGCGACGATCGCGGCGTATCGCCATTCCATGAAGATCGCCGCGGTCAGGACAAAGGGTAGATAGACAGAAAATTCGCAACCCGTGACAAATGGATCGACGGCCGCGCGGATCAGCGTCGGAATCGCGACAAGAATGATGACCAGGCCGAATGCCTGGACACCCGTAACCGACGGCACCAGCAGCCGCCTCATCGATTCGGCACGACTCATGAAACGCCTCCCGACGGGTTGGCGCCCAAGTCCCGATCATGTCGATACCATCCGGCGCTGCGATTCATATCGCTACTCTCCCTTACAATCCCGCCGGGAAAATCCATGAGAGGCGTCGCTGTTCGCCGTCAAGGCCACCGGATTTGCCGCCCGCCGATACCGTCCCCATATGGGCCAGCCATGGCGATTCAAATCCGTACTTCATTGGCTGAGCCGGAAACCGGCGAGACCTTCGTCCCGCACCGTCCGGCGCGCCCGGACAAGGCCGAGGGCGGCAAGAAGTTCGTGCTGAAGTCGGACTATCATCCGGCCGGCGACCAGCCGACCGCGATCAAGGAGCTGGTCGAAGGGATCGGCGAAAGCGGCGAGGTCAGCCAGGTGCTGCTGGGCGTTACCGGCTCCGGCAAGACCTTCACCATGGCCAAGGTAATCGAGACGCTCCAGCGCCCGGCATTGGTGCTCGCGCCTAACAAGATCCTCGCGGCCCAGCTCTATGGGGAGTTCAAGAATTTCTTCCCCGACAATGCGGTCGAATATTTCGTCAGCTACTATGACTATTACCAGCCCGAGGCCTACGTCCCGCGGTCCGATACCTACATCGAGAAGGAAAGCTCGGTGAACGAGGCGATCGACCGCATGCGCCACTCGGCGACGCGCTCGTTGCTGGAGCGCGACGACGTGATCATCGTCGCCTCGGTCAGCTGCCTCTACGGCATCGGCTCGGTCGAGACTTACTCGGCGATGATCTTCGATCTGAAGAAGGGCGAGAGCGTCGACCAGCGCGAGATCATCCGCAAGCTGGTCGCGCTTCAGTACAAGCGCAACGACCAGGCCTTCGCCCGCGGCAATTTCCGGGTGCGCGGCGACAGCCTGGAGATTTTCCCGTCGCATTATGAGGACAGCGCCTGGCGCATTTCGTTCTTCGGTGACGAGGTGGAGGAGATCACCGAGTTCGACCCGCTGACCGGCAAGAAGACCGCCAGTCTCGACACCGTCCGGGTGTTCGCCAATTCGCACTATGTGACGCCCGGGCCGACGCTCAAGCAGGCGATGGAGGCGATCCGCCATGAGCTTGAGGAGCGGCTGAAGGAGCTGCAGGCGGAAGGGCGTCTTCTGGAGGCCCAGCGGCTCGAGCAGCGGACCAATTTCGACCTGGAGATGATCGCCGCGACGGGGTCGTGCGCCGGCATCGAGAATTACAGCCGCTTCCTCACCGGCCGCCTTCCGGGCGAGCCGCCGCCGACCCTGTTCGAATATCTGCCGGACAATGCCCTGCTGTTCGTCGACGAGAGCCACCAGACGGTGCCGCAGATCGGCGCCATGGCGCGGGGCGACCATCGGCGGAAGATCACGCTGGCTGAATATGGCTTTCGCCTGCCGAGTTGCATCGACAACCGGCCGCTGCGCTTCAACGAATGGGACGCGATGCGTCCGCAGACGACCTTCGTCTCGGCGACGCCGGGCCCGTGGGAGATGAACGAGACGGGCGGCGTGTTCTCGGAGCAGGTCATCCGCCCGACCGGCCTCATCGATCCGCCGGTTGAGATCAAGCCGGTCGAGGACCAGGTCGACGACCTCGTCCACGAGGCCAAGGAGACTGCGCGCAAGGGGTATCGGACCTTGGTCACGACGCTGACCAAGCGCATGGCCGAGGACCTGACGGAGTATCTGCACGAGGCGGGGCTTCGCGTCCGCTACATGCACTCGGACGTCGAGACGCTGGAGCGCATCGAGCTGATCCGCGAC
>DASTVY010000197.1:0-3661 GCA_035758865.1 Sphingomicrobium sp.
GAGAACTTGGCCGCTTCGTTGAAGTCCGGGGCAATAACGACGCTTTTTGCGCCCCGATAACGAACCTCGGAATAGAAATGCGCATCTGGAGCGCGCGTCATCGGGATGTTCGAGCCCCAGACGAGCAGGAAGCCGGCATTGTACCAATCGGCGCTCTCCGGAACGTCGGTCTGCTCGCCCCAGGTCTGCGGGGACGACGGCGGAAGGTCGCAATACCAGTCGTAGAAGCTCAGCAGGTTTCCGCCGATGAGCGACAGATATCGGCTGCCCGCTGCATAGGAGATCATCGACATGGCCGGGATCGGCGAGAAGCCCGCGATCCGGTCGGGGCCGTATTCCTTGATGGTGTAGGCGTTGGCCGCCGCGATCAACTCGGTCACTTCGTCCCAGCCCACGCGGACGAAGCCGCCGCGCCCGCGCTTCGACACCCAGTCGCGCCTCTTGTCCGTGTCCTGGACGATCGACTTCCAGGCGGCGACGGGGCTCATCGACTTGCGCGCTTCGCGCCAGTGCTTGATCAACCGCGACCGGACGAGCGGATATTTGATGCGCGTGCCCGAATAAAGGTACCAGCTGTAGCTGGCCCCTCGCGGGCAGCCCCGCGGCTCATGGTTTGGCAGATCGGGGCGAGTGCGCGGATAATCGGTCTGCTGGGTTTCCCAGGTAACTATCCCGCCCTTGACGTAGATTTTCCACGAACAGGAACCGGTGCAATTCACGCCATGCGTCGAGCGGACGATCTTGTCCGCCGCCCAGCGCTTGCGATAGGCGTCCTCCCAATCGCGTGCCTCGTCGGTAGTAATTCCGTGTCCGTCCGAAAATTTCTCGCGGGTCCTGCGGAAATAGTTCAATCGGTCGAGGAAATGGCTCATCCGCTTGGTCCTTCTAGGCTGGCAATGCCGCCGTCCTGGCGGGCGCCAGCCGGCGCTCGACATCGTGCAAGATTCCGCGCGGCCCGCTGTAGGCAAGCCAGGTCAGGGCAGCGCAGCTGATGTAGAAAATGAGGAAGCCCCACAGCGCCGCATTGGCGGTGCCGGTGAGCTCGATCGATGAGCCATAGGCCTTGGGGATGTAGAAAGCGCCATAAGCGGCGATGGCCGAGGTGAAGCCGATGACCGCCGCCGATTCCCGCTCGGCCTGCAGGCGCCTCTCTGCCTCGGGCAATCCGGGTTCGGCCCGATCGACCTCTTGGCGCATGATGCCGGGGATCATCTGGAAGGTCGACGCATTGCCAACGCCGCTGGCGAAGAACAGCAGCAGGACCATCGAGAAAAAGCCCCAGAAGCTCTGCGCGTCGAGGAAGAAGATCATCCCCAGGATCGCCACGATCTGAACCAGGAAGACAAGGAGGCTGACCCGCGCCCCGCCATAACGGTCAGAAATCCAGCCGGTCCCGGCGCGCGAAATCGCGCCGAGCAAGGGCCCGATGAACGCATATTTGAGCGCGTTGACCTCTGGGAATACCAGCTTGGCAAGCAGCGGGAAGCCCGCCGACATGCCGATGAAGGTTCCAAATGTGCCGGTGTAGAGCCAGCACATCAGCCAGGTATGCAGCCGGCCGAAGATCGTCGCCTGCTCGGCGAACGACGATTTGGCCGACAGGATGTCGTTCATTCCGAACCAGGCCGCGACGCTGCCAATGAAGATCAGCGGCACCCAGACGAAGCCGGCATTCTGCATCCACAGCTGAGCGCCGTCGCTGGCGGTCTGCGCCTGGCCGCCGAGCGCGCCGAACAGGCTCATGGTCACCACGACCGGCACCAGGAACTGCATGACGCTGACCCCGAGATTGCCGAGCCCGGCGTTGATCGCCAGCGCATTGCCCTTCTCCGCCTTGGGGAAGAAGTAGCTGATATTGGCCATCGACGAGGCGAAGTTACCACCGCCGAGGCCGCACAGCAGGGCCAACACGAGGAAGATGAGGTAAGGCGTATCCGGGCCCTGCACCGCATAGCCGATGCCGAACGCCGGGATCAGCAGCGAAGCGGTGGACAGGGTGGTCCACAGCCGCCCGCCGAAGATCGGCACCAGGAAGGCATAGAAGATGCGCAAGGTGGCGCCCGACAGGCCGGGCAGCGCGGCCAGCCAGAAGAGCTGGCCGGTTGTGAATTCAAAGCCGATCGCCGGCAGTCGTGCGACCACCACCGACCAAACCATCCACACCGCGAACGACAGCAGCAGGCAGTAGGTCGAAACCCATAGGTTGCGGCGCGCGACCGCCCGCCCACCGCTGCGCCAGAATTCCGAATCCTCCGGCCGCCAGTCGGCAATCGGTCCTGCCCGGCGCGGCGGCACGACCACGCCCGGCTCGCCAAAGCCCTGCATCTCCGGGAACTCGGGCATCTTCTCGCTGACGCCCCTACGGATGGCGGATGCCTCCATTTGCCGAATTGCGAAGTGCATCCAGGTGAGCGCGACCGTCACCAGCACGAAAAGCAGCACGAAGCAGCTGGTCCAGACCCCGGTGAGGTCGTTGAGTGCGCCGAACGCCAGCGGAAGGACAAAGCCGCCGAGGCCGCCGACCATGCCGACTAGGCCGCCGACCGCGCCGACATGGTTGGGGTAATAGACCGGAATGTGTTTGAACACCGCGGCCTTGCCCAGGCTCATGAAGAATCCGAGCACGAAGATCACCACCAGGAAGGGGACAAGTCCCATCTCCGTCCGGAAGGTGATGGGTCCCGTCACGCCCTCGATGATGTAGGTCGTCGGTGGATAGGACAGCATGAAGGTGCACAGCACCGACACGGCGAAGGTGACATACATCACCGACCGGGCGCCGTAGCGATCCGACAGCGTCCCGCCGTAGATCCGGAAAAGGCTGGCCGGCACCGAATAGAAGGCAGCGAGCATGCCTGCGGTCTTCACGTCGAGATGATAGACGCCAATCAAGTAGCGCGGCAGCCACAGCGCCAGCGCGACGAAGGCGCCGAACACGAAGAAATAGTAGAGCGCGAAGCGCCACACCTGGATGTTCTTCAGAACCGACAGCTGGCTGCCCATGGCGGCGGCCTTGCGGCCTTCGCGCGCCCGCACCTGCTGTTCGGGATCTTCCTTGGTGAAGGCCAGGAACAGGATCGCCATGACGACAAGTGCCGCGGCCCACACGACGGCGACCATCTGCCATCCGGCGGCGACCATGACGAACGGGGCGAGGAACTTGGTGACTGCAGCGCCGACATTGCCGGCGCCGAAAATTCCGAGTGCAGTTCCCTGCTTCGACGGCGGAAAGAATTTGGAGACGTAGGTGACGCCTACCGAGAATGACCCGCCGGCAATGCCGACGCCCAGCGCGGCGACCAACAATTCGCCATAGGTATCCGCATAGGAGGTCAAATAGGTGGCTATCGCGGCCAAAATCATTACCCCGGCGAATACCCGCCGTCCGCCGATCTGGTCGGCCCACACGCCGAGGATGACTCGGATAAGCGAGCCGGTGAGGATCGGCGTGCCGATGAGCAGGCCGAACTGGGTTTCGCTGAGACCGAGCTGGTCCTTCACACCGATGCCGATGATCGAGAAAATCGTCCACACCGCGAAGCAGGTCGTGAAGGCGACGGTGCTGGTCCAAAGCGCCCGATTGGCGCCGCTGGCAGGGGCCTCAGCCACGATACCGGTCATCGGATAGATCCTTCGCAAGGCTATTCTCTGGGCCTATCTG